>JBMCIT010000164.1:0-3947 GCA_048616715.1 Tangfeifania sp.
TGTTTTTGTAATTCCTGAATGCCAGAAAAACGGAGTGTGCCAGGTAATCGCGCCCGGCTTTGTTCATCAGGTAAATGCGTTCGCTGGGATTGCTTAAAAAACCAGCTTCCACCAAAACTCCGGGCATGGAAGTTTGCTTTAAAACCAGAAAACCGGCCTTTTTCACACTGCGGTCGGCAAGTTTTGCGTGTTCGCGAAACTGCTGCTGAATGGCCGATGCCAGAAGCGCGCTTTGTTCTAAATGTTCATCCCGTTTAGGGTCAAACACGATTGCGCTTTCCGGTGAAGCGTTACCGAAATCTTCATAAGTAGCTGTATAATCATCTTCCAGCAAAATCACTTCATTTTCTTTTCGGGCCACTTCGTGGTTGCCTTTGGTGTTGGGCTGCCCTAAAATAAAGGTCTCGGTTCCCTGCACATAAGGCTGCGGAACGGTATTTACATGAATGCTGATAAACAGGTCGGCATTGTTCTTGTTGGCAATTTCGGCCCTTTTGTAGAGAGGTACAAAAATGTCGGTTTCGCGGGTGTAAATCACTTTAATTTCAGGAAAAGCTTTTGAAATGTAACTGCCCAGTTTCAGGGCAATGTCCAGTACAATGTCTTTTTCCATTGCGCTGCCTGAAACAGCTCCCAAATCCCTGCCCCCATGTCCCGGGTCAATTACAACAATGCCAATTTCAGGATTGTTGATTTGCCCTTCACCGGCACTTTGACCGGAAATACACGTTGCCGGTCCGGTAACGAACAGGAAAATGATTGTGTATATTTTTATGGGCTTCATTATTACGTGTTTTGAGCAAAAATAAAAATATTAAAATTATTTTGCATTTATTAGCGTTTAAGTATAGGCCTAATTTTTATTTTTGCACGTCAAGCCATCAGGTGTTGCGTAAAATTCAGAAAACATTTTGTACAAAATATTTATAACATACCTCTTTTTCTTTTTTTCTTTGTTTGCTTACAGCCAGGAAACAGAAAAAATGCTCGAAAGAACCGACGTATCTTCAGCCGATACTTTAGATAGCCAAATAAATTCCCGGAACATCCTTTTACAGGATACCGTGCAGGCGGTTGCTGCCGATACCACTGCCGCCGATTCAGTTGCAGCCCCTGCCATCGATGCTCCAATCGATTACAATGCAGAAGATTCTATTATTGTTTCATTCGACGGGCAGAAAGTATTTCTCTACAACAATGCCAAAGTTAATTATCAGCAAATTGAACTTACTGCCTATTTTATTGAACTTGACCTCGAAACCCGGGAGGTTTATGCCGAAGGAATCGAGGACTCCACAGGCACCCTGATGCAAAACCCCATATTTAATGACGGCACCCAGGAGTTTGAATCGAAAACACTGCGATACAACTTTGATACTGAAAAAGGAATTATTACTGAAGTAGTTACGGAGCAGGGCGAAGGTTATGTACACAGTAAACGCACCAAAAAAATATCGAAAGAGGCATTTATTCTGAAAGACGGAAAATATACCACCTGCGATGCCGACCATCCGCACTTTTACCTACACCTTACAAAGGCAAAAGTAATTTCGAACAACAAAATTATTACCGGCCCTGCTTACATGGTTTTGGAAGATTTCCCCATATACTTCCCAATTTTGCCATTTGGGTACTTCCCCAACACGCCGACTTATTCATCCGGAATTTTGGTACCTTCCTATGGCGAGGAGCAAAACCGGGGGTTCTTTCTTCGTGAAGGTGGTTACTACTGGGCGGCCAGCGAATATTTCGATCTTGCTGTGCAGGGCGATATTTATTCCAAAGGTTCGTGGAACAGCAAGCTGCACACCAATTACCGGAAACGTTACAGGTTTAACGGCAGTCTCGATTTACAATATGGCGTTAATAAGCTCGGTCAGCGGGGGCTCGATACCTATACCCGTTCGCCCAGTTTATCAGTCAGGTGGAGCCACAGCCAGGACAGCAAGGCCAACCCCAACCAGACATTTTCGGCCAATGTGAATTTTACTTCAGCCGGACGTGAAAAAATGAATGCTTTATCGGCGCAGGAATACCTTAGCAACCGGAAATCTTCGAGTATTTCATTTACCAAGAAATTTGAGAATACACCTTTTAATATGTCTGCAAACCTGCGCCACTCCCAAAATTCGGCCGACTCGACCATCTCTTTGTCGTTGCCTGAAATAACATTCAGCATGGGAAAAATTTATCCGTTGCGACGAAAAACCCGCAGTGGCTCATTGAAATGGTGGGAAAAATTTGGGATCAATTACAGCGGAAATTTGCGAAATTCGATTACAAGTGTTAAACAGGCCGAATTGCTCGAACAGTCGTTTGGTAAAGACTGGAAAAACGGGATAAGACACAATATTCCGATTTCGCTGCCGAGCTTTAATTTGTTTAACCACATTAACTTTAGCCCGGGTTTCAGCTACAACGAAAAATGGTACTTTAAAAAATACGATTACAGCTATGATCCTGACGGGAGGCACAACAATCCCCCGGGGATTCCCAATACCGTGGAAGTAGATACCATTACCGGGCTGAACCGGGTTTACGATTATTCCTACAGCGTGGGCGCCTCAACCAATATTTACGGAATGTTTTTGCCGCTGAATCCCAATTCGAAGATAAAGGGAATCAGGCATAAAATAACACCTTCGTTTAGTTTTAGTTACCGCCCCGATTTTGGCGCAGAGCGATTTGGTTACTGGAAAGAGATACAGGTGGATTCAACCGGCAGGGTGCAATATTACGATGTGAACCGCGGCGGGATTTACGGCGGTTCGCCCGGACGTGGAGCTTCAGGTGCAGTCTCATTGTCGGTAAACAATAACCTTGAAATGAAAGTGCTGGAAACTGCCGATACCACAAAAACAGATGATGAAGAAAATTTCAAAAAAGTAAAAATTATCGATAACCTGAGTTTCAATACCTCTTATAACCTGATTGCCGACTCGCTGAACCTGGCACCGGTAAGTATCAGGGCGCGTACTACCATTGCCGGTGTCAGCGTGAATATGGGAGGGGTACTGGACCCATACATGATAAATGAGAATGGAACAAAAATTCATAAATATGTATGGAACGAAAGGACCGGTCTGGCAAAACTGGGCCGTTTAACCCGGGCAAACCTTTCATTCGGAATGAATTTCCGCTCGAAAAAAGGGGAGGGGCAGTCCGAACGTAATGAGGAATTGATTGAAGGCGAAAATATTTTGCCGGGAGAATACGAAGATTACATCGATTTCAACATCCCATGGGATTTTGGGTTTGATTACAGCTTTAACTATTCAGGTCCGCGCCGGCCGGATGAAAAGGGAAGAATTACGCAAACCCTCGGTTTTCGCGGAAACGTAAACCTTACCGAAAAATGGCGAATCAGCGCAAATACCAACTACGACATCGTGGCCCGCGAGTTTTCATTTACCACGTTCAATGTAAACCGCGATTTGCACTGCTGGCAAATGGCGTTCAATTTTGTTCCCTTTGGTCCGCGGAAAAGCTACAGTTTTACCATTAATGCCAGGTCCTCGCTTCTACAGGATCTGAAAATTCAGAAACGCCAAAGCCATTACGATAATTTTTAAAACCTTTAATAGTATGAAAAAAATAATTTATGCACCCAATGCCCCACAGGCGATTGGCCCTTACAGCCAGGCAGTGGAAGTAAACGGTACGTTGTACATTTCGGGCCAGGTGCCGCTCGACCCGGAAACCATGAAAGTGGTGGAAGGCGGAATTAAAGAGCAAACCCGCCAGGTGATGAAAAACATTGGCGCAATCCTGGAGGTGGCCGGCTACAGTTTTTCAAACGTGGTAAAATCAACCTGCCTTCTCAGCGATATGGCCAATTTTAAAGCAATGAACGAAGTGTATGGCGGGTTTTATGAAAAAGACCCACCGGCACGCGCTGCTTTTGCAGTGAAGGAATTACCGCTGGGGGTTTTAATTGAAATTGAGAC
>JBMCIT010000165.1:0-3941 GCA_048616715.1 Tangfeifania sp.
GGCACCATAACCAAATGGTTTGTAAAAGAAGGGGATACCATCGAAGAAGATGATATGCTTTTCGAAGTGGCCACTGATAAAGTGGATTCAGAAATTCCCTCTCCGGTCGACGGTGTTATTAAAGAAATTTTGCATCCTGTTGACAGTCTCGTTCCTGTTGGCGAAATTGTTGCCATTATTAGTATGGAAGGGGAAGAGGAGGAAGAAACTGCTGAAACAGTTGAATCAGGCCGTAAGCCTGTTGAAAAAACACTTACTGAGAATGAAGAAACAAAACCTGAAAAACCAGCAGAAAAAGAGATAAACAAAGGCGGGACATCGGTTGAAAAGAGCCGCGATATGTCCAATCGTTTCTATTCACCTTTGGTTAAAACCATTGCCAGAGAAGAAAATATTTCGTTGGAAGAACTCGAAACCATAGAAGGTTCGGGAGCTAACGGAAGGGTTCAGAAAAAAGATATTCTGGATTACATTGAAAATAAGAAAACAGGAAAAACTGAGACACCGGTTGCCCCGGCAGCAGCGCAACAAGCTCCTGCACCTGAGAGAAAAGCAGCTCCGCCGGTAACAGCAGGCCCTGATGACAAAGTAGTTCAAATGGATCGCGTGCGCAAGATGATTGCCGACCACATGGTAATGTCAAAATCGGTTTCGCCACATGTAACCTCGGTTATTGAAGCTGATGTGACCAACCTTGTTCAGTGGAGAAACAAAAACAAAGCAACTTTCCAGGAGAAATATGGCGAAAAAATAACTTTCATGCCATTTTTTATTGAAGCCACCGCCGCGGCTCTGGCGGAGTTTCCGCAGGTAAATTCATCGGTTGACGGAGATAAAATAATTCTCAGAAAAAAAATAAATGTTGGAATTGCAGTTGCTAAACCCGATGGAAACCTTATTGTACCGGTTGTTAAAGATGCCGAGCAAAAAAATCTGGTTGGAATTACAAAAGAGTTGAACCGTTTGGCAGATGCTGCCCGCAGCAACAAACTGGGCCCTGACGAAATACAGGGAGGCACATTTTCAATTACCAATTTCGGCACATTCAAAAATATAATTGGCACACCTATTATAAACCAGCCGCAAGTTGCAATTCTGGCAACCGGAAATATTGAAAAGAAACCGGCTGTGCTGGAAACACCAACCGGCGATGTTATTGCAATCAGGCATAAAATGTTCCTTTCGCTCTCGTACGACCACCGTGTGGTTGACGGCGCACTCGGAGGTGCATTCCTGCATAAAATTGCTGAAATTCTCGAAAAATTTGATATTAACCGTTCAATCTGATTTGATTTAATAGAATATGAAAGATTTAAAAGTACCAAAAATCCATACAATTAAAAAAACGCCAAAGGAAACGCTCGATAAGTGGTTCCGGCTAATGACAATCGGGCGCGCTATCGACCAAAAAGCGCCCAACTATCTGAAACAGGCCATTGGGTGGTCGTACCATGCTCCATTTGCCGGACACGATGGAATTCAACTGGCATTGGGACAGGTTTTTGAAAAGAAAAAAGACCACATGTTCCTGTATTATCGCGATATGCTTACCGCAATGTCTTCGGGAATGACTGCCGAAGAGGTTATTCTGAACGGAATTTCCAAAGCTACAGATCCCTCGAGTGGTGGCCGGCACATGTCGAACCACTTTGCCAAGCCGGAATGGAACATACACACCATGTCATCGGTTACAGGTAACCACACGTTACATGCAGTTGGGGTTGCACGTGCAATAAAATATTACGGTGAAGATGCGGTTGCTTTCAGCAGCCTGGGTGAATCTTCGGTGAGTGAAGGGTTTGTTTATGAAGCATTTAACGGCGCCGACAAAGAGGAACTGCCTGTGGTGTTTGTGATTCAGGATAACGGTTACGGCATTTCTGTTCCGAAGAAAGACCAAACGGCTCAGCGTAAGGTGGCCAACAACTTTTCAGGGTTTAAAAACCTGCGGATTATGCATTGCAACGGAAAAGATGTTTTCGACTCGATGAATACGATGACGGAAGCTAAAAAATATGCCATCGAAAACAGTAAACCGGTTATTGTGCAGGCCAACTGTGTGCGTATTCATTCACACTCCAATTCTGATGATCACCTGCTGTACAGAAGCGAGGCTGAACGTAATTATGTGGAAAAATACGATCCGCTGGATAAGTTCAAAAGGATGCTGATTCGTTATGAACGTTTTACAGAAGAAGAAATTCAGGCCATTGAGGATGAAGCAAGCCAGGAAATAAAAAAAGCGCACAAAGCAGCACTAAAAGCACCGGATCCCCATCCTGACTCAATCTACGATTTTGTGCTTCCTGAACCTTACAAAGCCGAAAAATACCCTGATGGAGTGCACAACCAGGAAGGCGAAAAGAAAAAGCTGATTACTGCACTGAATGAAACGCTTAAGGCTGAATTTCGTCATAATCCGGATACTTTTATCTGGGGGCAGGACATGGCCAATAAAGAAAAGGGAGGCATTTTCAATGTTTCCAAAGGATTGCAGAAAGAGTTCGGTAAAGAACGGGTATTTAACGCACCGATTGCCGAAGATTTTATTCTGGGAACGGCCAACGGAATGACGCGTTACAATAAAAAAATCAGGGTAGTAGTTGAAGGTGCCGAGTTTGCCGATTATTTCTGGCCGGCCATGGAGCAATATGTTGAATCGAGCCACGATTACTGGCGTTCAAACGGAAAGTTTGCACCAAACATGACGATTCGACTGGCTTCGGGCGGGTACATTGGCGGCGGACTTTACCACTCCCAGAATATCGAAGGTTCGCTGGTATCGATTCCGGGTGTGCGGATTGTTTACCCGTCGTTTGCCGACGATGCAGCAGGATTACTGCGTACTGCAATCCGTTCCGAAGGGCCTACTATGTTTATGGAACCAAAAGCTCTGTATCAAAATCCCAAGGCCGCCACAGTAGTGCCCGAAGATTTCGAGGTACCGTTCGGAAAGGCACGCATTCGCAGAAAAGGCAGCGATTTAACTTTACTGACCTACGGAAATACAACACACCTTAGTCTTGAGGCTGCAGAAAAACTCAGTGAAGACGGATTCGATGTGGAAATTATCGACCTTCGGTCATTGGTTCCGCTCGATGAAGAACTGATTCTTGAATCAGTCAGAAAAACCAATAAGGTTTTGATAGTGCATGAGGATAAAGTTCACGGAGGTTTTGGAGGAGAACTCAGTGCTCAGATTACCGAAAAAGCATTTGAATACCTCGATGCACCGGTACGAAGAGTTGGTTCTACTTTTACACCGGTTGGTTTTAATACCATCCTGGAAAAAGCCATATTGCCCGATGCAAAACGGATTTACGATGCAGCAAAAAATTTGATATCTTTTTAAAATTGAATTACAATGAGTAAAAAAACAGCGATTATATACAGCTTTCACACACAAAAATCGAAAAAAGTATCGGAGAAAATTATCGATATTTATGGCAAATCCGAAATTGAAGCAGTGAATGCTGAAGAGGTGAACAAAGCAGTGCTTGAGAAATATGACAATTTTATTTTGAGCGCCCCCACCTGGTTCGATGGTGAATTGCCTAATTACTGGGATGAATTTGTTCCGGATCTCGAGGAGATGGATTTAAAAGGGAAGAAATTTGCCATTTTCGGACTGGGCGACCAAAAGGGTTACCCCGAGAATTTTTGTGACGCCATTGGAATTCTTGCCGAAATAATTGAAGATTGTGGTGGAAATGTAGTTGGGCATACTTCAACAGAAGGTTACACCTATGAATCGTCAAAAGCGCAGCGGGGTAATGAATTTATCGGTCTTCCGCTCGACCAGGAAAACCAGGCACGGCTCACCAACGACCGCATAAAAAAGTGGGTTTCCCAACTTAAAAAGGAATTTTAATAATTTCATGATTTTTATATAAAAAAGGCTGTTTGCATCTGCAGGCAGCCTTTTTACTGTGAAAAGGTTT
>JBMCIT010000166.1:0-3938 GCA_048616715.1 Tangfeifania sp.
ATGCCGGTGAGTTTGTCATTGAACACGTGCTGGATGCCTACGAATGGCACATTGCCACTTATAAGGATAAACACATTTCCGTACCGCTTCCGATTATTTTATACAGCAGCAATCCTGAACTTCACGACGGAAAAAAACTGCATATTTTCATGTCCTCCAAATTTCATCACGGACACGAAGATTACCGTGGGTTCCGCATTTCAGAAAGCGAAAGTTTTAAGGGTAAAGTTGTTGAAATCGATAACCAGGGCCACGAAATTGGCCGGCCATTCGATCTTTCAATTACCAAAACAATTGCCGGCGCCATTGTATCGGTAATTGTACTTTTTTGGCTGGTGTTTTCGGCAGCGCATACAGCAAGGCAAAACAAGGGCAGGGCCCCCTCGGGAATCCAAAATCTTTTGGAACCGGTAATTATTTTCATCCGCGACGAAATTGCCATACCCTCAATCGGTGAAAAAAACTACCGTAAATTTATGCCGCCGTTGCTCTCACTTTTCTTTTTTATCCTTCTGAACAACTTACTGGGGCTAATTCCCATTTTCCCCTTTGGAGCAAACGTTACCGGCAACATAGCCGTTACAATGGTTTTGGCGCTTTTTACGTTTTTTGTAACAAATATCAACGGCAACAAACATTACTGGAAAGAAATTTTTAACCCTGACGTGCCTGTTTTTCTAAAGCTTCCCATTCCGTTAATGCCTTTGCTTGAACTTACCGGCATGATTACAAAACCATTTGTTTTAATGGTGCGTTTGTTTGCCAACATGCTGGCCGGGCACATGATTGTTACGGTATTTCTGAGCCTGATATTTATTTTCAGCAGTTTAATGGGGCCCGCTGCCGGATACGGTGTAAGTCCGATATCTATTGCGTTTGCGGTTTTCATTATGCTGCTCGATGTTTTGGTTTCGTTTATACAAGCTTATGTTTTTACACTTTTGTCGGCCTTTTATTTTGGAATGGCCACGGCAGAAGAACATTAATACTAATTATTTAAATTTAATGCTATGTTATCAGCTATTTTAACTGTATTGCTACAAGTTGTAGAGACCACTTCAGCCAGTTATTCAGAATTAGCCGCTGCTTTTGCCGCTGCGTTAACCGCTGTTGGGGCAGGCTACGGAATCAGCCGTATCGGTTCTGCTGCAATGGAAGCCATTGCACGCCAACCCGAGGCCAGCGGAGACATTCGTTCGAGCATGGTTGTTTCGGCAGCCCTTATCGAAGGTGTTTCCTTCTTTGCCGTTATCGTTTGTGCGCTCGTTCTGTTTGTATAGCAATCAAACCGAAACAGTGATCTGCGGGATTGCCGCAGCGCTGTTTCAGTTTTTTGAAAAATTTCTTTTACCAAAAATATTCTGATTATGGAATTAGTAACTCCGAATGTAGGTACGATTTTTTGGATGGTTATCATTTTTGGCGTCGTAGCTTTTGTGCTGGGAAAATTTGCATGGAAGCCGATTCTTAATGCTTTAAATGAACGTGAAAAAAACATCGACAGTGCTTTACAGGCGGCTGAACAGGCCAGAAAAGAGATGAAAAGCCTGAAAGCTGACAACGAAAAAATTATGGCCGAAGCAAAAAAGGACAAAGAAAAAATCCTGCATGAGGCGCTGGAATTAAAAGACAAAATAATTGCTGAAGCCAAACAAAAAGCTGATGCCAATGCCGAAAGCAGCATCCGGCATGCCAGGCATCAAATTCAGAACGAAAAAGCAAAAGCTATCAATGAAATGAAACAGCAAATGACTGAACTTTCGTTAATGATTGCCGAAAAAGTAATTCGGAAAGAGCTGGACGCTGAAGGCAAACAACAGGAAATGATTAAAAAATTAGTGGACGGAATTAAGCTGAATTGACAAAATGAATGAAAGTGCAATAGCAGTCAGGTATGCCAGGGCTGTTTTTTCCCTGGCCAAAGAGAAAAAAATAATTGATTCCGTCAAAAACGATATGGAATTAATACACGGCGTTTGCAAAGACTCCGCCGACTTCAACCTGCTGCTCAAAAGCCCTGTGGTAAGAACTTCCCAAAAAATTCGGCTTATCTCCCAAATTTTTAAAAATAAAGTACATCCGGTTACACTTAATTTTTTGTTGCTGATTACCCGGAACAACCGCGAATCATTTATTCAGGCAATAAGCCGCGATGCATTGGATTTTATTCGTCGTGAAAAGAACATTAAACCAGCCATATTAACCACAGCCATTGCAATCGACCAGGCATTTATTTCTGAAATTGAAAAAATAATGGAAAAGGAGCTGGGCGGAACAATTGAATTAACCAGCCGGGTTAACCCCGACATCATCGGCGGACTTATTCTTAGAGTAGGAGACAAACAATTAGATGCCAGCATAAAAACTCAACTCAAAAATATAAAACAAGAATTACTGAAAAAACAAGTATAAAGTAGTTACAGCGAAAAACAAACAAAAATGAATCATATAAATCCTGCTGAAATATCTGAAATACTGAAGCAGCAACTGGAAAACTTTAAATCGGAAGTTGAACTGGAAGAAGTTGGAACAGTGCTTCAGGTTGGTGACGGAATTGCCAGAATTTACGGGCTTTCAAACGTTGAGGCGAACGAAATGATTGAGTTTGACAGCGGCGTGAAAGGCATTGTACTGAACCTTGAGGAGGACAATGTGGGAGCAGTGCTTTTAGGGCCTTCTGAAAAGATAAAAGAGGGAGATACAGTGAAGCGTTCGAACCGGATTGCTTCAATTAATGTTGGAGACGAACTGGTTGGCAGGGTTATAAATACCATTGGTGAGCCGCTCGATGGAAGAGGCTCGGTAAGAGGTGATTTAATCGAACTTCCGCTTGAACGAAAAGCACCAGGTGTAATTTTCCGGCAGCCGGTCAAACAGCCGCTTCAAACCGGCCTGAAAGCCATCGATGCCATGATTCCTATTGGCCGCGGCCAGCGCGAATTAATCATCGGCGACCGCCAAACCGGGAAAACAGCAGTTGCCATCGATACAATTATAAACCAGCGGGAAAATTATGAAAAAGGCGAACCGGTTTACTGCATTTATGTAGCCATTGGCCAGAAAGGATCTACCGTGGCAAACATATCGGCCACACTCGACAAACACGGTGCAATGGATTATACAATTATCGTTTCGTCCACAGCCTCCGACCCGGCCGCACTTCAGTTTTATGCACCGTATGCAGGAATGGCTATCGGTGAATATTTCCGCGACACGGGGCGCAATGCATTGATTATTCTCGACGACCTGTCGAAACAGGCCGTTTCGTACCGCGAAGTTTCGCTGCTGCTCCGCCGTCCGCCAGGACGCGAAGCGTATCCGGGCGATGTATTTTACCTGCATTCGCGTTTGCTGGAACGCGCGGCAAAAATCATCGAGTCGGATAAAATCGCCAAACAAATGAACGATCTTCCTGAAGGTTTAAAAGGAAAGGTAAAAGGTGGCGGTTCTTTAACTGCACTTCCGATCATCGAAACCCAGGCAGGCGACGTTTCAGCTTACATCCCCACCAATGTAATTTCAATTACCGACGGACAGATTTTCCTGGAATCGAACCTTTTCAACTCAGGCTTTCGCCCGGCAATTAATGTGGGTATATCTGTTTCGCGCGTGGGAGGAAATGCACAGATTAAGTCAATGAAAAAAATTGCAGGTACACTGAAACTCGACCAGGCACAATTCCGCGAGTTGGAAGCATTTGCAAAATTTGGGTCCGATCTCGATGCGGCAACAATGCGCGTGCTCGACAAGGGACGGAAAAATATGGAAATCCTGACTCAGAAACAGTACTCGCCTATGAAAGTGGAACACCAGATTGCCATAATTTTTTGCGGTGTGAAAGAGTTGCTCAGTACCGTCCCCATTGATAGAGTGAAAGAGTTTGAAAAAGATTTTCTGGAACGTATGGAGATGGATCACCGCGATGTATTGGATGAATT
>JBMCIT010000167.1:0-3906 GCA_048616715.1 Tangfeifania sp.
TCACCTGGAGGCAGCGATTCAGGCAGGGAAAAATGTATTTATGGAGAAGCCTGCCGCAGTCGATCCTGTTGGTGTTCGTCAAATAATTGCTACGTCGCGTGTGGCTGAAGAAAAAGGCCTGACTGTTATTACCGGCACCCAGCGCAGGCATCAGCGCGATTACCTTGAAACTTTCAGGAAAATAGCTTCAGGGGCAATCGGCGAAATTACGTCGGCTAAAGCCTGGTGGCTTCAGTCGCATGTTTGGTTTCAGAGCCGCCGGCAAAACTGGAGCGATATGGAATACATGTTGCGCAACTGGAATAATTTCTGCTGGCTAAGCGGCGACCATTTTCTCGATACACACATCCACAATATTGATGTTGTAAACTGGTTTATGGGAAAACTTCCACAAAGTGCAATTGGGTTAGGAGGCCGGGCCCGGAGGCTTACAGGTGATCAATATGATTTTTTCAGCGTAGATTTTGATTACGGCAACGGGGTTTCATCACACAGCATGTCGCGCCAGATTGATGGTTGTGAGAATACTCTCGGCGAGCAGGTTATGGGAACAGAAGGATACACAAATTGTAAAAACACCATTTATTATCCTGATGGAACTGTTAAATGGAAATACCAGTATCCTAAAAACAGGGATGGCAAATCAACAGGTATTGTTAAGGTTTCTCCATACGTTCAGGAACACATTCATCTTGTTACTGCAATTCGCACCAATCAACCTTATGTTGAAGCTGAACGAACAGCCATTTCAACATTAACTGCAATTATGGGACGGACTGCTGCTTATACCGGCCGGAAAATTACCTGGAAGGAAATGCTTGATTCAAATGAACGATTGGGACCAATGAGATACGAAATGGGGCCGGTGAATATGGAATTTCCTGTGCCTTTGCCCGGAACACAACACAAAATTTAAAGAGATTAAGTTATGATATCCGTTGTCATTCCATTATTAAACGAAGAACAATTGGTTAGCCGGTTGCTCGATGAAGTTTTCCTGTCGTTGGAAAAGACCGGCGAGACGTATGAGGTAATTTGTGTCGACGACGGAAGTACCGATGGTACGTTACGGAAGCTGATAGAAATCAGGCAGGACAAAGATGAGTTAAAGGTTGTTTCGCTTTCCCGTAATTTTGGGCTGCAGCCTGCAATGACTGCCGGTTTGGATTATGCCAGGGGCGAATATGTAGTTATCATGGATGGCGATTTTCAGGATCCCCCCGAATTGATCCCGGTGTTGTATGACAAAATAAAGGCAACCGGTGCCGACATTGTTACTGCAGTTCGTGAAACACGAAATGAAAGGTTTTCGAAAAAAATATACATCAATATTTTCCATCGCATTTTTGATAAGGTTGCGGAAGGAAATCAAGTTGAACAGGCGGGAAATTTTTGTATTCTGAATAAGAAAGCGCACAAAGCCATGCTTCAGTTTTCAGAACGCAACCGTTACCTGCCTGGAATCCGCAATTTTATCGGATTCAAACATGAATTTGTGATGTACGATCGTCCTGACCGGTTAGAGGGAGAAGCAAAAATGAGCCGGCAAAAATTGTTCTCGCTGGCCGCTGATGCTATTTATTCATTTTCGAAATGGCCCATACGTGCCTGTCTTTACCTGGGGATGCTTGGCGTTTTTATTTTCCTTTTAGCCATTATTTACACGCTTGTTTCAAAATTTCTGGGATGGGCACCCATTGGCTGGTCTTCCATGTTTTTGACTATTAGTTTTTTTGGTTCGGTTCAATTGACCTTTTTAGGATTAATCGGTGAATATGTTTACCGGATATTTAAAGAAGTTCAGGGCAGGCCACTCTATTTTGTTCAAAAGGTTTATGAGTAGGATAAACCACATACTATCTGCCCGCAACGGTTTTGCCATTACCCTGGTTTTGGCCGCGATAATACTTGCTTTACTGGCGCCAAAAGCCGCAGTAAATGTGGATGAACAATTACACTACCCGCACGCTAAAAAAGTAGTCAACTGGTATTTTACCGGCGGCGAAGATCAATCCTGTCTCGATACACCAAAATCGAATCTGAAATATTACGGCCAATCAGTCGATAATTTTACTGCATTAATTAACCGGGTTTTTAATGTTGAAGATGAATTTCTAATCAGGCATTTTACAGGGGCATTGTTTTTTTGGCTGCTGCTGCTTTTTACAGGATTGTTGGCACGTAAACTGACAGGTTCTTATACCGTTTCAGTTTTAACGGTTCTGTCGCTTTTGTTAATGCCACGGTTATTCGGGCAGGCATTCGGTAATCTGAAAGATATACCTTTTGCCACCGGTTATGTTGCCGGGCTTTTGATGATTGTTCAGTTTTTAAAAGAAATACCCCGTCCGCGCTGGCGCACAGCAATTTTACTTGGATTGGCCATCGCTTTTACCGTTTCGGTAAGGGCCGGAGGTTTTATCCTGTTTGCGTACCTGGCGCTGGGGATGTTTATGTTTTTTATTTTGAAGCCTTTTTACCTAAAAGTAGTTTCAACTAAACCCGTTCTTGTCAGGCTAACGGGCCAGGGGATAGTAATCGTGCTTATCGGTTATTTTGCCGGATTGCTGTTTTGGCCCTATGCCTTGCAAGACGTTTTCTCGAATCCGCTGGAAAGCCTCCAGGTTATGGAGCATTACAAGGTAAGCATCCGCCAGATTTTTAAAGGTGAACTGATTTGGAGCACTTTGCTTCCTTGGTATTACCTGCCGCAATGGCTTTTTATTTCAACTCCTGAATTTGTAATGCTCGGTTTTTTGCTTTTTCTGGTATTTGCTTTCCGGTTTATTGTTCAGAAAAGTAAAATTGGAGATAACCATCTTTTGATTGGTTTTGTAACGTTTGCTTTTCTTTTTCCACTGGTTTATGTCATTATTATCGACTCTAATTTGTACAGCGGGGTCAGGCAAATGTTGTTCACACTTCCGTTGCTGGGAATACTTTCGGCAATCGGAATTACAAAAACCGTAAAATGGATATCGTTCAAAAATAAAAACCTCTCTTATCCTGTTGCTGCTGTTTTTGTTTTGCTGGCTTTACTTCCACTAAAACATCAGGCGAGTAGTTTTCCGGTCGATTATGTGTATTTCAATTTAGTTTCAGGAGGAAATAAACGGGCCTGGTCCGATTATGAATACGATTATTATTTTCATGGAATAAAAGAACCTGCAAATTACCTGGCCGGTTTGGCAGGAAACGAAAATATTACAGTGGCAATGAATTGCAACCTGGTTAATTATTTTGAAGATTATCAGAATATTGAAGTAATTTATTCGCGGTATTTGGAACGAAGTTCAAAAAAATGGGACTATGCAATTTTCGGTGTGAATTATCTTCATCCTTTTTTATTGAAAAACAACAATTGGCAATCGACTGAAATTATAAAAACCTTTTACCATAAAGGGAACCCGCTGACTGTTGTTTTGAAACGAAATGATTTGAAAGATTTCAGGGGAATTTCTGAAATTGAAAATGGAAATATAGTTACCGGCAAAAATTTGCTGCAACAGGCCCTTCAGAAAGACCCCCAAAATGTATGGCTGTATGTGCAACTGGCAAAAGCCGGTTTAAAGTCGGGGAGCACTGACGAATTTCAGAATAACATTGAAAAGGGTAAGAAGTTACATCCATATTACGAGCCTTTTTATATGCTGGAAGCCCAATATTTTTATAATGAAGGGCAATTTAATGAAGCGGATAAAGTTTTGGAAAGATTATTGCAGATAAACCCTTTTTATACAAATGCACTAAAATTGCAGCAAAAGATAAAAGAGAAATTAAAATAGTGAAGTTGAATCAAATATTGTTTACAAAAATGGGAAAAATTAAAAGTGTTATTGCCACATTGGTTTTAGGAATTTTGAGTTTACCATATAAACTTGTGGCACAGGATGAAAACAGCTACAT
>JBMCIT010000168.1:0-3885 GCA_048616715.1 Tangfeifania sp.
TCCTGATCCTGGTCCTGGTCTTGTTGCTTGTCCTGATTTTGCTGTTGATCCTGATCTTGCTGCTGCTGTTGCTGCTGCTGCTTCAGGTTTTGAGCATACGCCAGGTTGTATTTGGTTTCCAGGTCATTCGGATTTTTACGCAGCGCCTCTTTATACGATTCGATGCTTTCGTCAATTTTCTCCTGCATCAACTGGCTGTTCCCGAGGTTATGCAGTGCCCGGGCTTTTTCCTCGGGACTTTCCAGTTTATCGTCCAGTTCGTCGAATTTTTGCTCGGCTTCTTCAAACCGCATTTGTTTGTAGAGTGCATCGGCCAGGTTGAATTCCCATTTTATGTGGCCCGGTTTTTTATTGAGTGCCTTGCGGTATTCGGTTTCGGCCAGGCTGAATTTCGAGGTGTCGATGCGGGTGGTGTCTTTCAACGCTTCTTCGTATATGCTGTTTCCCTTTCGGACAAATTTCCGCTCGTTCTGGCCGAAAGTTGTCAGCGTGAACACCATAAGTGATATAACTATGATAGTTCGTTTCATTTTCTTCCTATTTTGTGGTGAACAAATTTACTTTTCTAAAATACTTGTTTTTTCTTTCAAGAATAATAAATTCGAGCAAGAGTAAAAACAATCCGATGGCAAAAAAGTATTGAAACTGGTCGTTGTATTCTGAATAAACCAGCGATTCCATCTCCTCTTTTTCCAGTTTGTTGATTTCGTCGAAAAGCTCATTGAGCCCAATCTGTGTATTGTTGGCCCTCACATAAATTCCGTTTCCGGCCGATGCGGTTTTCTCGAGTGTGGTTTCATTAAGTTTGGTAATTACCACCTGGCCGTTGTTGTCTTTTAAATAATCTTTTTGTCCGTTTCGCAGCACGGGAATTGGCGATCCTTCCGGCATTCCCATTCCAATGGTATGCACCACTATTTCTTTACCGGCTGCCTGTTCGGCTGCCGAAACCGGATCGTCCTCGTGGTTTTCTCCGTCGGTAATTACAATAATGGCTTTATTTGCTTCGTCTGTGGGGGTAAACGACCTTGAAGCCATATTTATGGCCGAACCGATGGCTGTTCCCTGGGTGGGTACAATTTGTGTATTTACCGAATTCAAAAACAATTTTGCAGAATTGTAATCGCTGGTAATGGGCAATTGCACATAGGCCTCACCTGCAAATACAATCAATCCGATTTTATCGTCTTTCAAACGGTCGATGAGCCGCGAAATGGCCCGCTTTGAACGCTCCAGGCGGTTGGGCTGAATATCTTCGGCCATCATACTGTTCGACACATCCAAGGCAATCATCAGTTCCACGCCCTCGCGATTTACTTTTTTCAGTTTAGAACCAAACTGCGGACGGGCAGCGCCCACAATAAAAAATGCCAGCGCCAGCATCAGCAAAATAAACTTGAATACCGGCCGGCTTTTCGATGCAAACGGCATCAACACACGCAGGGTTTGCTCATGTCCAAATCGTTTTAAAGCTTTTTTCCGGGCAATCCTCGACCAGGCAAAAACCAGGGCGAGCATTGGGATAATGAGCAGTACCCATAAAAAATCACTATTTTCAAATCTGAACATTTCCATCTTTTACATCTTTAAGGGATACTCCTGAAAATTGTATTTTTCAATATCAAACTAAATACCAGAAATGCAATTCCTGCGAGTGCGAAAGGCAAAAACTCTTCCGATTTCCTGCTGAATTCGCGCACTTCTATTTTCGATTTTTCCAATGCATCAATTTCGCGGTAAATTTCTTCGAGTTTGGTGTTGCTGGTGGCCCTGAAGTAACGGCCGTCGGTAATTGTTGAAATTTCCTGCAGCGTTTCTTCGTCAATTTTTACTTCCATGTCGCGCATTTGGGTGCCATAAGGCGTTTGAACAGGGTAGGGGGCGGTACCTTCCGAACCCACTCCCACCGTGTATACGCGCATGCCAAATGTTTTGGCAATTTCGGCAGCGGTAACCGGGGCAATTTCGCCGCTGTTGTTTTCGCCGTCGGTGAGCAGGATAACCACGCGGCTGATGGCCTCGCTCTCTTTGAGCCGTGCCACCGACGTGGCAAGCCCGTTCCCGATGGCTGTGCCGTCTTCAATCATACCGCTTTCAATGTCTTTAAACAAATTGAGCAGCACCGAACGATCGGTAGTCAGCGGGCACTGCGTAAATGCTTCGCCGGCAAAAACCACCAGTCCCATGCGATCGTACTCGCGGCCCGAAATAAATTCCATCGCCACATTTTTTGCCGCTTCGAGCCGGTCGGGCTGAAAATCGCGGGCGAGCATACTGCTTGAAATATCGAGTGCAATCACAATATCGATTCCCTCGGTGGTTACATTTTCCCAGTTGCGCGATGATTGCGGACGGGCCAGCACCACCGTAAATGCTGCAATGGCCAGCACCTGGAGCAAAAATACCGAGTGGCGCAGGTAATGCCGCATGCTTTTTGGGGCTTTAAATACCGATGCAGTAGACGAAACCTGGATGCTGGCTGTGTTCCGTTTTTGTCGAAAAATGTACCAGGCCGCCATTGGCACAATCACCAGCAGCACGTAGAAAAATTCCGGGTTTTTAAATGTCAGTCCTTCAAACATCCTTTTTTATTTTATTTCAACTTCTTCACCTTCGTCGTTTTCTTTTTTCCCTTCTGCCTTTTTTTCTTCTTCTATTTTTGTTTCGTTCACAAAAAAGTAGGCATTCATTAGCGCCATGTTATCATCATCAGGCAGTGGTTTGTATTTGGCAAATTTTACCAAATCGGCCAGCTTCAGTGTCTGACTGAGGTTCTCAAATGTCTTGTCTTTCAGAAGGCCGCGCCGCGAACGGAAACTTTCGATGGTTTCATCCGATGTTTGTTCCATGGCCGGAATTTCAAACCGGTCTTCGATGTATTTGCGGAGCGTTTCTGTCAGTTCGCTGTAATATTGCTTGGTTTTTCCTTTTTGCCAGATTTTCTCGCTTTTTATACGGTCGAGTTCACGCAGGGCAATAATATGCGCCGGCTCCTTTGGCTTTTTTGGTATCGTAAAAATCGGTTTGTTCTGTTTTTTCCGTTTAATGGAATAGAGAATCAAAAAGATGATGGCCCCGATTAATATAATTCCCAAAATGTATGGAAGCACCTCTTTCAGGGTGAGCGGCGCGCCATACGGCATTTTTATGTCGGTAGGGCCGCGGGTGGTGTCAATGGGCATACTGTGTACCCTTAGCGTGACGCCGTTGCTGGGAACCGAGTCGAGCCGATCTTCGAGGTCGATTTTAAACCAGAACGGGGGAATCCGGTATGCCCCGCTGTCGAAACTGGTAATGGTATAAGCCTGGATTTGTTTTTGAAACGCTTCGTCGTCGGTTTCAAACGTGTCGATGCCCGAACGCCCCAAAACTTCAATGTTTCCGGCAATTGTATCCGGTACCTGGGGAAATTCCACACCGATGTTTTTGGGATGATCGATTTCGAGGAATAATTTAATCTGGTCGCCCAGCAAAATGTTGGTCGAATCGAGGTTGGCTTCTGCTTTTATTCGCTGTGCGTTTGCTGCATTTGCAAAAATCAGCAGCAGCGTAACAAAATGTATGGTATTTTTAAGTCGCTTCATTTTATTGTTTAAGTGCCCTTTTTTTGAACAGGTTCATCAACGATTTTACGTAGTCTTCATTGGTATTGATGGCCACATAATCGACGCCGCATTTTTTGAATACCGCGTCAAACCTGGCCGCATTTTTTTGCCACCACTCTGCGTAAACTTTCCGGGTTTTCCGCGAGCTGCTGTCAACCCACACATATTCCCCGGTTTCAGCATCCTTCAGTTTCAGCATCCCTATGGGGGGAAGTTCTTTTTCGCGTTCGTCGTAAATTTTCAGCGAAACCACATCGTGTTTGTTGTTGGCAATGGAAAG
>JBMCIT010000169.1:0-3865 GCA_048616715.1 Tangfeifania sp.
CAGGCTTAACAAATAAACCTGTTAATAATGTTGGGTTTGAATACCGGATAAATGAAAACTCAGGATAGTGAAAGATTGAAAGCGCCCATACTTTATTTATCTTTCCCGATTTTTCAAAAATCCTTTTTGCGCTATGCAAATTATGGCGAAAAATAGAAATATCCAACTTTTTTATGTGAAATGTTGCGTCCATACAACGTTTTCTTGTTAATTCTTTGTTTAGTAAAATCAAGTATCGCAGCTTTATGCAAGGAATATGCCGATGGGTTTAAATGTTTGTATTATAATTGTTTATGTGTTGCGGCGATTTTCATTCTGTTTCATTGTGGGACAAAAAATCTCATTCAGATAAAATTAATACCCCGTTATCTTAATTATATTTATTGAGTTTGTTTTAACTGAAAATAGAATTTTATAGAAAATTTTGATGGTTCAATTGCGATGGTTTCAATGTAATCTTTATTTTGGCATCCTTATTCTGAAAAATTATAAATTATGAAAAACATTTTTCTGCTGCTGTTAATCGTAACCCTTTTCTCCTGCAATAATGCAGAACCTCCGCAACCTGTTGGGCCGGTTCCTTCTGCACGCCAACTGCAATGGCACGAGCTGGAGTATTACGCTTTTGTGCATTTTAATATGAATACATTCACAAACATGGAGTGGGGGTATGGCGACGAAAGTCCTGAGTTGTTTAATCCAACTGAGCTGGATACCCGCCAGTGGGCGCGCGTGTGTAAAGAGGCCGGCATGAAAGGAATCATTCTTACTGCCAAACACCACGACGGGTTTTGTTTGTGGCCTTCGGAATATACCGAACATTCCGTGAAAAATTCTCCCTGGAAAAACGGGGAAGGCGATGTGGTGCGCGAACTGGCAGATGCCTGTGAAGAATACGGACTGAAATTCGGCGTGTATCTCTCTCCGTGGGACAGGAACCATCCTGATTACGGAAAGCCGGAATACATTACCTATTTCAGGAATCAACTGCGGGAATTGCTGACCAATTACGGCGATGTATTCGAGGTGTGGTTCGATGGCGCAAATGGCGGTTCAGGCTGGTACGGGGGGGCCGACGAAGAACGCCGCATCGACCGGGAAACCTACTACGACTGGGAAAATACCTGGGAAATTGTGCGCGAACTGCAACCCAATGCTTGCCTTTTCAGCGATGCCGGACCTGACGTTCGCTGGTGCGGAAACGAAGAGGGTTGGGTACGGAAAACCAACTGGAGCCTTATTAAACGCGACAGTTTTGCGCCGGGAGTGGTGCCCGATATTGAATATTTACGAACCGGCCAGATTGATGGCACACACTGGGTGCCTGCCGAAGTTGATGTTTCCATCCGGCCCGGCTGGTATTATCATCCTTCTGAGGACCATAAAGTAAAAACACTTCCTCAGTTGCTCGATATTTATTACCATTCCATTGGCCGGAATGCTTCGTTTTTGCTCAACCTGCCCGTTGACAAACGAGGCCTGGTGCACGAAAATGATGTGGAGCAGCTTCAAAAACTGGCTGAAGCTATTCAAGCCGATTTTGATGATAACCTGGCTTTATCGAAAAATGTTACGGCCACCAATGTCAGGGGAAATTCAAAAAAATATGCTGCCGCGAATGTTACCGATGATAATCCGGATTCATATTGGGCCACCGACGATGATGTAAAATCGGCTTCACTTGAAATTGATTTTCAGCAACCTGCTGAAATGAATCGTTTTTTGGTGCAGGAGGATATCCGTCTCGGCCAGCGAGTAAAAGAATTCTCTGTTGAAGCTTTTATTAATGATGAGTGGAAGGAGGTGGCACACGAAACAACCATTGGCAGAAAACGAATTTTACGTTTTCCGAATATAACTGCAAATAAACTGCGGTTTAATGTGATTGATTCAAAGGCCTGTCCCGTAATTTCCAATATTGAAGTTTACAAAGCTCCCAAAGTTTTGGTTGAACCCGAAATCAGAAGGGATAAAAAAGGAACAGTTACCATCAAAACGTTCGACACAGGTCTCGATATTTATTATACCATTAATAATAGTATGCCTTCAACTCAATCTGAAAAGTATTCAGAGCCGTTTTTATTGAATGAGAAAGCAACAGTTAAAGCAATTGTCGTCGATCCGGAAACCGGGAAGAAAAGCCCGGTAACTTCTGCTGAATTTGATATTCCGCACACCAAATGGAAAATGATTGGTGAAACCGGGCTGGAAACGAATGCTGAAAACAGTATTGACGGGAATCCTTCTACAGCATTGTCTCTGTCACATGAATTACCGGTTGATTTTATTATCGATTTGGGTGAACCATATTCTTTGAAAGGTTTTAAATACCTGCCTGATCAGGGGCGCTGGAATCCGGGCATCATTTTTAATTATGAATTTTATGTGAGTTCCGATGGCAAAAACTGGGGAGAGCCGGTTTCGAATGGAGAATTCTCCAATATAAAAAACAGTCCGGTCTGGCAGGAAAAACAATTTGAGCCCGTTACAGGAAGATTTATTAAATTGCGTGCACTGTCGCCCGCCGAAGAAAACGGACAGGTTGGTATCGCAGAATTTGATGTTTTAACTCGTTAGAAATAAAATTATTAAATCATTTTAAACCAAAAGAAATGAAAAGTATAATTGTGATTTTGTTTGTAACCCTGGTCGCTTTTCAGCCAGCACCCGCACAGAAAAAAATATGGGATGAAACCCCGGAACAAAAAGCTGAACGGTTGGAGTGGTGGAATGATGCCCGTTTCGGAATGTTTATTCATTGGGGATTGTATGCCCAGGCTGCACGTCATGAGTGGGTGAAAAAACGCGAACGAATATCAGACGAAGAGTATCAGAAATATTTTGAAATTTTTAACCCTGATCTTTTCGATCCTTCGGAATGGGCAAAAAAAGCCAAAGCTGCCGGAATGAAGTATGCGGTTATTACAACAAAGCATCACGAAGGTTTTGCCATGTTCGATTCAAATTATTCTGATTATGATGTGATGAACACACCATATAATAAAGACATCATCAAACAATGGGTAGATGCTTTCCGGGCCGAAGGACTTGGAATTGGATTTTACTATTCATTAATCGACTGGCACCATCCGGAATATACCATCGACCGGGTTCATCCGCAAAGCGCCGGAACCCAGGAAGAATACGATGAATTAAATAAGGACCGTGATATGAGTGTTTACCGCGAATACCTGAAAAACCAGGTGCGCGAAATTTTGACAAACTATGGTAAAGTCGATATTCTCTGGCTCGATTATTCATTTCCCGGCAAGTTCGGCAAAGATCGTGACGACTGGGGGTCGGTTGAGTTGATGAAAATGGTCAGGGAACTTCAGCCCGAAATCATTGTAAACGATCGCGCCGACCTGAAAGATTATCAGGGCGGATGGGATTTTACCACACCCGAACAATTTAAAGTGCAAAACTGGCCCGAAATCGACGGGGAGAAAATACCGTGGGAAACCTGCCAGACTTTCTCAGGCTCGTGGGGCTATTACCGCGATGAACATACCTGGAAAGATAAAAAGCAGTTGCTGGTGCTTTTAATTGAATCGGTAAGCAAGGGAGGCAATTTGTTATTAAATGTCGGTCCCACTGCGCGCGGAACTTTCGACCACCGTGCCGATAAAGCTTTAAAAGAAATGGGAGAGTGGATGAAATACAACGACCGCTCAATATATGGTTGCACACAAGCCCCTGATGAGTTTACTGTGCCGCCCAATACATTATTAACATACAACCAGGAAACCAACAGGCTGTACATTCATTTGCTCGATTACCCGATGAAAAACTTTTTGTTGCCCGATTACAAGGATAAGGTAGAGTATGCCCAGTTTCTTCACGATGCCTCAGAAATAAGAATTTC
>JBMCIT010000170.1:0-3813 GCA_048616715.1 Tangfeifania sp.
CCCGAGTTTTTGCCATGTGCTACCCAGTCGTTAAACAACACTTTATTAGTTGAAAGGTCGATTACCCATAACCTTTTTTCGGTTGAAGGCAGGCTGAAATCGACCACTGTAAGAATGTCTTTTTTCACTTTACCCGGTATGGATTTTAAGTTGTTGAATCCTTTCATTGCCAGTGTAAATGCTTCTTCCGAAGGCATTGAAACGGTATTTTCGTTTTCAAGTGCTTTGTAAATAACCTGTGTGTCGGTTAAAGCTGTTTCTGTTGATTTTAATGTATTAAGGTTTGATCCCTGCAGCGGAGTAAAACTACTTTCTGTTACCCATGCTAAAACAAAAACTAAACTGATTATAAGGCTTTTTTTTATCATTCTGCTTCTTTCCTTTTTTCAAATCCGTTTAACATTAATTTTTTGATATTCTCGTGTAATCTGGGTTCCTGGGGGAACACATATTTATAAAGTTTCCCTTTAAATTCAACTATTGTGCCAAAAAACGAAGGTGGCAATAAGTATTTGATTTTATGGATTTTACGAGCGGTAATTTATTTCGGTTTATCAAAAAATTATTTGTTTAAATCAATTGCTTTATCCCTTGTTTCCAGTGCGAAAGTAAAAAAATATTTGTAGGAGAGATGTTAATGGATGGTAAAATTTCTAAAATTGTGCGACTTTCTAAAATTTAAGAAAGTATTGGATTTCAATTAAATAAACAAATATATTTTGTGCTGAACAGCAATTAAAGATGAATTTGTTTACTTTTTAAAAGCAGCCAGCGCAATTTTGTCAAATTCATATACATCGTTTCTGAATTGCATTTGTCCGGCTGAATCAACCCAGGCTGTGTGGTAATAAATATGTACCGGAACTTTTTTACTGAGCAGTATGGTTTCGGTTTCACGTGAATTAAGTTTTTTTCTGATTTTCTCCGGGGGCATCTGTCCTTCAAGCAGTTTATGTGCCAGTTCAAAGGGTTTTTCGAGGCGGATGCAACCGTGGCTGAAATCACGCTGTTCCCGGCTGAAATGATGCGTAGCCGGGGTGTCGTGCAGGTAAATGTTGTGCTTGTTGGGCAGTATAAATTTGATGCGTCCCAGCGAATTGAGCTTCCCCGGTTCCTGTACAATAAAAAACGGGAAATTGTTTTCGGTGATTTCTGACCAGTCAACAGAATTCGGGTTTGTTTCTGTTTCCCCGTCATAAGAACCTCTCCGGAGCGAGTAGTCGTTGTCGGCAAGAAAACCGGAATCCGCTTTTATTTTCGGAAGTATCTCTTTCGTGGCAATGCTCCACGGAACATTCCAGGTTGGGTTGACAACAATGGAACTGATGGTATCTTTCAGGGCGGGAGTGTAGTTTTCCGTTTCACCCACCACCACGTTCATTTGCTGAACTGTTTTGCCGTTTTCAAAA
This sequence comes from Tangfeifania sp., assembly GCA_048616715.1. GTDB lineage: Bacteria > Bacteroidota > Bacteroidia > Bacteroidales > Prolixibacteraceae > Tangfeifania. The sequence continues at coordinate 1,410 of JBMCIT010000170.1, forward strand.
TATTTCAGTGAATAGTTGGGGATGTTGATGGCGATGTACCTTTGATGAGATCGTTGGTTTTCCCAGCGAAGGCGGTCAAGATTTACTTTGATTTGGTCCAGCCGGTAATCAATCGGCTGGTTCATTTCCCTGATGGTATTTTTCCCCACAATTCCGTCTTGTTTAAGCCCGTGCCTGGCCTGGAAAATTTTTACAGCTTCAATGAGGCGGCTATCGAAAACCGGGCTGTTTAAATACACTGAATCTCCGGATGCGAGGTCGCCGGTTGCCATCAGGTATTTTTTTATTCTGATTACATTTTCACTTGAATCGTTTTCTTTCAGTTTTGAAACCTGCCCGGGCAGCGGCCATCCGCCATTCAGCTTTTGTTCCTTTAATTCCCGACGGGCCTCAATCAGGGAACGGTACTGTGGATTTTCCGGCTTCAGTTTTTGCAATGATTTAGCAATTGAACGGCTTTCCATAGCTTCATTAAGGGCATCGGTGAGGTTTTGCCCAGATGGATGAACCTCCCAATCTACTTCGAGCTTGCCTGGTTTTACAAGGCCCGACGATAAATCCGACGCAAATTTCAGGTAGGTTTGTGTTAAAAGAATATCGAGCTCAACTATTTTATGGGGGAAAAATTTTATGAATCCCGGATTGTTCTTCATTTCAGTAAAAGCCTTGTTCACCGGTAACAGTTCATAATAAGTGACCGGAAATCCTTCCTGTGACGAGTTTTTCAATTCATTAATAAAATCATTTGCCATATTGTTCAATCTGCCGTTTTCAAACCAGGCAAGTTTATAGTTACGGGCGCTGTAAAATTTTCGAACCTCATCGTGCCAATGTGAGAATTCATTTAAATTGAAATAATGATTTACCCGGAGATTTTCCATTCTGTGAGCCGGCAAAACCGGTTTGTCGGCAACGGTTTCTTTTTCTTCTTTTTCTGAAGATACATCCTGCCCCGGATTTTCCAGGTTCAGAAAAAAGGCAAGAGATAGTATGGGAATCAGAATATGATGCACTAAAAATTCATTTTACAATTCGCCAAATTTTTAGCCAAAGAACGTGCCATGTTTGATTTTTTGGAATTTGAATTCTTAATCGGAGAAAATTGTTAGTCAGTATCTTGTGCTTTTAAAAAACTGATCGAATACAGTATTCATGGCTGTTTGATGAATGTTTTGGGGACAGGTTAAAAAAACCGGGGAATTAAAAAGAACCATTAATGAAGCAGGAGTTTTTAAGACCATTAGGTCTTAAATTTGTTGATTGTCAAATACTTTCTTGTTTTTAGATTGAAACAGGAACACTGCCCGGAATAAAATTTTATGAGCACCATTTTAGCTAACATTTTTAGTACGAGGGAAAAAACAACAATTGGCATGTGTAATTCTGTCAACAAAAATGGGGAAAATAATCCTCATTGCCGGCATCGCCATTCACCACTAACCGTTGAAAACATGTGTTTATTGAAGTAATTGCCTTGATTGCTGCATTTGGCAGAATCCTGAGAAAAAATGCAAAAAAAAGGCGGGAAGCCATTCCCGCCTGAAATTTTTTACGCCGCAATGCAGGCAAATGATTCTGCCAACACATCGGGATACTTATCCTTAAAATTTTGATAACACCAGTCGCGCAGTTCCAAAAGCTCATCGGGTTCAACCCAATCGATGCATTTGGCTAATTCTTTTCTGAATAACTGTTTGCTAAAGCTTACTTTGGGTAAAATTATTTTTGCGTAATCGAGCATGGTTGTAATATTTTAGTTTTTAATGAATCGACCATTAATATAACATCAAAATTTCACAATCAGTATGTTTCAGGATATGGTTTAACACTAATTAACAATAGCAGACAAGCGGGTATTTTTTATTAGGCTGTATCATTGTAAGTTACTTATGAATTTTGGAAACCTGTTTTATAGCATATTGAATACTTGAACTTTTTGGGTTTTAAAAATTTTTTGAAAGTACATTAATCACGGATATTTTTTACAAAAGCTGCTATCGATTCATCCAGGTTTTTATCTTGTTGAACTGCCTTGATAAAAGCACTGCCAATAATGGCCCCATGTGCATATTTACAGGCGTTCGAGAAGGTCGGGCGGTCGGAAATCCCAAACCCGATTAGACGCGGGTTTTTCAATTTCATGCCTTGAACCCGCTCAAAATATTCACGGTTAAAATCACCTGCTTTTTTGCTGGCGCCTGTTGTAGACGAGGAGGAAACCATATAAATAAAACCTCCGGAAGCATCGTCTATTTCCAGTATCCGTTTTTCAGAAGTTTGTGGAGTAATCAGCAGAATATTGTGCAACTTGTGTTTTGAAAAGGTTTTACAGTAATGCAGTTTATATTCGCTGAGCGGCAAATCAGGCAAAATCAACCCGTCAATGCCCACCTCATTGCATTTT
>JBMCIT010000171.1:0-3783 GCA_048616715.1 Tangfeifania sp.
AACCTTCTATTATAATTAAAAAAAGAATACAATGTTAGCAGATAAGCATATTATCAAAATATTTTTATTAATCATTTGTGCTTCATTTTACCTGCAAACGAATGCACAGAATAACAAAAAAGAATCGACAATTGTCATTGGGGCTCACTGGGTTAACCGGCATATGAAAGATTACAGTTATAATTATTCATATCCGAGGCTCTCGCTGGAATACCGGGTTACAGAAAGTTCTTCGGTTGAATTTTTATCAGAATACATCAATCATAAATATTCGGGAAATCAGGTAATTAGTTATCCACTAAGTTTGGGTTACAAATTAAATATTCTGCCGGTAATTTTTCAAAATGAAAAATTAACTGACAAACTGCAAATAAACCAAAGCATTCGCTACACTTTACTTTTAAGCCCGGAGGAAGCAAACTCTCCATTTTCTGAACTCCGTGTTTTTCACTATTTAAGGTATGCACCCGGAATAGATTATTATTTTCACAATAATTGGGGTGTTAATTACGAAATTGTTTTCGGCCGTCATTTACGCACTACCATGGCTTTTGGAATTAAATACCGTTTTTAGTCATGAAAAAACTGATTCTCCTGATTCTCTTGGTTTTTATTTTCTTTTCATGCCGAAAAGAAATAGAAATTGACCTGGATGAACTGCCCCAAAAACCGGTAATCAACTGTTTATTTACTACCGGAAAACCATTCCAGGTTCATGTAAGCCTTTCAAAAAGCCCAACCGATACAGCAAGCTATCACATAAACGATGCACTGGTGAAGCTCTATGGCAATGATGGCACTGATGAACAATTGCCATCGTCGGGCAATGGATATTATTCAAAAAGTTCAGTCACTCCAACTGCAGGCGTTCAATATACCCTGAAAGTGAATATTCCGGGTATGGAAGAAACCAGCGCCACAGGTTCTATTCCACCGAACACAACAAAAATAACCGAAATTGAATCAAAGTCGGGTTTTAAAACAGAACCGGTAATGGGAACGGGCGATGAAGCGCGAATGCCTGTGCAAAACCTGAAAGTAAAAATTTTACATGACCCGCAGGAAAGTGATTTTATGGGGCTATCAGTTGTGCAGTATGCCCTGACCCATCATTGGGTAAATGACAGCATTTTTATTGTAGAAGACAAAAATAAATATTATTATGGCTATCTTAATAGCGACGACCCGGCTATTCTTTCAGAAGGATTGGGGAACTTTTATATTTACCAAATGCTTCTGTTTCGCGATATTAATTTTACCGATCAACCGGCAACTGTGAGATTCAACGTTGAAAAAGAAAAACCGTCGAAATTCTGGCTCCGGTTTTTCCATTTCTCCCCCGAGGCCTTTCAATATGTTAAATCGTGGTTTATCCACGACTATACGCAGGATTACGATTTCTGGGAGATTTACGAACCGCAGCCGCTCTATTCCAATATCGAAAACGGGTATGGTATTTTCGCCGGTTACTCCATGCAACTGTACGAGGTTTACCCCGATTCAACTTTAACCTTCGAATAATGGCTAGAAATTTATGCATATTGGTTTTGGTGTTAATTTCCATGCTGTCTTACGGCCAGCAAAAATATACCATCAGCGGGCTGGTGCGCGACAAATCCACCGGCGAACCGCTGATAGGCGCCAATGTACTGATTTCGCCCGGCGGTTCAGGCGCCGTTACCGATGCTTACGGGTTTTACAGCATTGTAGCCAAACAGTCCTCTGTAGAATTGAAAGCCAGCTATGTGGGGTACAAACCTTTTCGGCAACCATTAAACCTGACCGGCGATTTGCGCTTCGATATCTTACTGGAACCGGGACTGGAACTCGCCGAAGTGGAAGTAACCGCTACACGACCAGTAGAAGAACGCCTGGAACTGGGGATGACTGAGCTTCCGGCAGCACAGGTAAAACAAATGCCTATGCTGGGCGAACCCGATGTGCTGAAAGCCATGCAACTGTTGCCCGGTGTTCAGGGTGGCGCCGATGGCCGCAGCGGACTATTTGTACGCGGCGGCAGCCCCGACCAAAACCTGTTTATGCTCGACGGAACGCCCATTTATTATGTAAATCATCTTGGTGGTTTCGTATCGGTTTTTCATCCTGATATCCTTAAAAACATCAAACTCTACAAAGGCGGTTTTCCGGCACGGTTTGGCGGAAGGTTGTCGTCGGTGGTTGATTTACGCATGAAAGAAGGGAACAAAAAAGAATTCCACGGCAGTTACGGCATTGGGCTGATTTCGGGCGATGTAACACTGGAAGGCCCAATAAAAACCGACAAAACCTCGTTTATTGTTTCGGCACGCCGCGTTTGGGCCGACTTGTTTCTGCGGCCAATTACCAAAATCGCATTTAAACACGCTTCAATGGGATACAATTTTTACGACTTCTTCGGAAAAATAAGCCACGAGGCCGATGCCCGAAACCGGTTCTATTTCAGCCTGTACGGGGGCGACGACCGGTTGGGCTTCTTTTTCAATATCCGCGAAGACAAAATCCGCAGCAACGCCCGTTACATTTGGGGAAATGTGCTGTCAACCCTGCGATGGAACCACATTTATAACTCCCGGCTAAACAGCGATGTTACCTTGCTTTACACCCGATACCGTTACAAAAACAATCTGTTTTTTAAAGATGAAGACATTAAAGGAAACAACCTGTATTCCACCGGTGTACACGATTTTGGCCTTAAAGCCGATTACAACTGGCGGCTGGCAAAAAATTACACCGCACGGTTTGGCGGAGGGGTTTCGGGCAATTGGTTTGTGCCGGGAAAAATCAGCAACACCATTACCGAAAACGGGGAAAAAACCGGCGAGACCATTGGCAGCCAAAACCGCACCAATGCACTGAATACGTATGTTTATGCCGAAAATGAGTATGTTCCTTTTCAATGGTTTTCGTTTAATGCAGGGTTACGAATGGTTAATTTCAGGGTTGGCGGCAAAAATTACTTTTCAGCAGAGCCCAGGGTTCTTTCAGCTTTTAATTTGGGAAAAGCCGGCGCCATAAAGTTTGGCTATACCCAAATGATGCAGCCGGTGCACATGCTTACCTATTCGGGAACAGCTTTCCCCACCGACATCTGGCTACCTTCAACCCCCGAAATTCCACCTGCTTTGTCAACCCAGGTTTCTGTCGGGTTTTCAAAATCTATCCGAAACGGGGAATACGAATTAAGCCTGGAATTTTACAAAAAGGAGATGAAACAACTGGTTGATGTAAAAGGGGGCGTTCCCTTGGTAAATACGCTGCCCTGGGAACAAAATGTGGAAAAAAGCGGTACAGGAAAATCAGAAGGAATTGAATTTTTCCTGCAAAAAAAACTGGGCAGCACCACCGGCTGGATAAGTTATACCTGGTCGAAAGCCGACCGCCTGTTCCAAAACCTGAACAACGGCAAACCTTATCCGTTTAAATACGACCGCCGCCACGATTTTTCCTTTGTGTTTAACCAGGAACTTTACCGGAACGTCGATTTTTCAGCCACCTGGGTTTATGGAAGCGGTTACCCGACCACCTTGTACAACGGGGCTTACCAAGCCATTCAGCCCAATGGTTATGTGGAATCGCCAACCGATGTACCTTTTGATATGGGGTACCACGAAGCCGCGTTGTATCCGGGCAAAAACTGGCTGCGCATGCGCGACTACCACCGGCTCGATTTGGGCTTCAATTTCAGGAAAGAACGTAATAACAAAAAAGGAAAGAAACAGGAACGCACCTGGACAATTGGTGTTTACAATGCGTACAACAGGCAAAATGCCGTGTTTTATTATT
>JBMCIT010000172.1:0-3777 GCA_048616715.1 Tangfeifania sp.
TTTGAATTGCACCAGGCTGCGTGACCGTCGATGCGAACCAGGTAAACCGGGGTATCGGGAAACAGTTCATCGAGTTTCGATTTATCCGGAAATTCTGTTGTTTCCCAGTCGTTTTGATCCCAGCTTCTTCCCAAAACCCAGTCGCCACCAAATTTTTTGTGATGCTCCTGTAAAATCCTGTAAATTTCATCTGGTCCGGCAGTGCCGCGCAAATCGGCATATTGCATCAGGTTTTCACCATAGCCGTTGAAATGGGCGTGGGCATCGTTAAACCCGGGGTAAATAAATTTTCCTTTTGCATCCACCCTGTTTTCAGCCAAATATTTTGAACTGATTTCTTCATTGGTTCCTGTGGCAACAATTTTCCCGCTGGTCACAGCCATACTTTCAGTTTCCGAAAAAATACTGTCGACAGTATATATTTTTGTGTTGATTACAATTAAATCCACTTTCTCTTTTGTCATACATGAACTCATTATCAGGGAAAAAATTAAAACAAAAACTTTATTTCCTCTCATTTTAAACAGTTTAAGTTTGGAATGATGCAAAAATATAAATTCAAAGTTAGTGATAAAAATTCATTCGTTTTTACCCACGAAAATTCGCTTTTTAAAAAAAAATTCAGGTTTTTCGGCTCAAACCCAAAAGCTATGTGGTTGATATTTATCAATTTGAGAAATTATTTTCAGAAATGTCGCTGTAAAGGATTAATATTTTATAAATTAGCCCTTCGAAATTTCAACAAAATAAGGCAGAAATGTTCACATTCGGTATGTTTACCACACATATTCCCTACATCGCCCTGGTGGCGTTCTATGCTTATTTTTTGATTTTTGGAATGGAAAAGGCTTCGAAAGGAGAAATTGTTACAAACAATAAAAATCCATTCATATACGAAATTAAGATTTCTGAAAGCTTCGAGGCAAACAACCCCGGCTGCTTTTATTATCAAACCACAGATTTATTTACTGAGCGCGCAAAATTTGAAAACTTTATTTTCAAAAGAAAAATAAGCCGAAAGGCTTTTACAGATAATCTCCATTACCGGTTTTATTTTTCACCAACTATTTCCAACAGGCCTCCACCGGTTTTCAGTTAATATTCCATTCACCCGGAATAATTGTAGTCTGAAGGACTTTTCGTTTTCACATCATTTTCAACAAAACAGATTTTACAAATGTTGTGAAAACAAAGAGTTAACACTAAAAGGTTATTAATATCTTAGTTAACCAATTCGAAAAAAATAGTTTATGATAGGCCTGATTGGCATCAGCCATAAAACATCTCCCCTGGAAATCAGGGAAAAATTTGCCGTTTCAAAAGATGAAATCGTTCCTTTTTCTGAAATGCTGCAAAAAGAAACAGGTATTTCTGACATTGTTGTTCTTTCAACCTGTAACCGAACTGAAATTTACTTTTCACAAAACAAGCACGATTTTCACCTGGCAGCAAAGCTGGTTTACAAAACACTGAAACAGTTTAAGGGAGTCGAAAAAAAATACTGGCATACGTTTTACAGCCATTCCAAATCGGATGCCGTGCGCCATTTGTTTGAAGTGGCTTCGGGTATCGATTCGATGATAATAGGCGAAGACCAAATCATCGGTCAGATAAAAGATGCTTATGTTTTTTGTACAGAAGAAGCATTAACCGATGCAGTTTTAATGCGGTTGTTTCAAAAATCATTCGAAGCCAGTAAAAGGGTACGCAGCGAAACAGAAATTAAAATGGGTACCGCTTCGGTAAGCAGCGCTGCCGTTCAAAAATGCACCACGCTGTTCGATAAACTTTCCGACAAGCGTGTGCTGTTGATTGGCGCCGGTGAAACCGGTAGCCTTGTTTTACAAAACTTGCATAAAAACAGGGTTTACCGGATTGCTTTGACCAACCGCACACAGAAAAAAGCCGAAAAGCTGGCGGAAAAACACAATTGTACGCCGCTGCCTTTCGAACACATGCCGCCACATTTGTATTTATATGATATTGTGATTGTGGCCACCGGTTCCAAAGTTCCGCTTGTAACAACCGAAATGGCGAAAGAATCTGCAGAGAAAAGAGAAGGCAGGAAACAGGTTTACATCGATATTTCAGTGCCACGCAACATTGAAAAAGGCATAGAAGGAGTGGAAAATGTCAATTTATACACCATCGATGATCTGGATAAAATTGTGAACTCCACCATGGAAAAGCGAAAAAGTTGCATCGATTCAGCAAATGGGATTATCGATGAAATGGTGACCGGTTTCGACGAATGGATGGCAAGCCGTTCGCTGCGCCCGGCCATAAAAGCCATTACTTACAACATGCAGAAAGTAACAAAAGAAGAACTCTCTGAATACAACAAGGTCAATTCGGAAGACATGCAACTGGCCATTCAGGATTTTTCGAAACACCTCACCCAAAAATATACCCGGCTGTTCATTAAAAACCTGAAAGAAATGACAGCTAACGGTAAAAATACCGAGGTGCTCGACATTGTAAACGAACTTTTTAATATTAGCGAAGACTAAACGTCATTATTGAATATGGACAAAAATTCCATCCGCATCGGCACACGTGGCAGCCAACTGGCGCTTTATCAAGCCAAAAAAACCCAAAAAATACTCGTTGAAAAATTCCCTGAACTGACAGTGGAAATTGATGTGATAAAAACCAAAGGCGACAAAATTCTCGATGTGGCGCTCTCAAAAATTGGCGACAAAGGATTGTTTACCAAAGAAATTGAAAACGCCCTGCTCGAGGGAACTGTAGATATTGCCGTACACAGCCTGAAAGATTTACCCACAGTTCTTCCCGTGGGATTGAAACTGGGAGCTGTGCTAAAACGTGGCGAGTTCCGCGATGCCCTCGTGAGTAAAGACGGGCGGAAACTCAACGAACTTACACCTGACGATACCATTGCCACATCGAGCCTGCGGCGAAAAGCGGCTTTGCTGCGCATCAACAAAAACTTCAACATTGTGGATATTCGCGGAAATGTAAACACCCGGCTCCGAAAAATGGAAGAAGGCCACTGCGACGCCATGATTATGGCAGCAGCCGGGTTGCAACGCCTGGAACTGGATCATTACATCACCGAAATTCTGGAACCGGATGTGTTGATCCCGGCCACCAGCCAGGGAGTTATTGCCATTGAATCGCGGGAAGACGATGTTCGTATCGATGGTTATCTGAAAGAAATTAACCACCAGGAAACCTGGAATGCCATTGAAGCCGAACGCGCATTTTTGCACGCCATCGAGGGCGGGTGCCAGGTGCCGGTGGGTTGTTTTACCCAATTTGAAGGAACCAGATTTACCATTACCGGGTTTGTAGCTTCGGTTGACGGAACTCAGTTCCTGATTGACGAAGAAAAAGGAACGGTAGAATCCGCGCATGAAACCGGCCAAAAACTGGCCCAAAAACTCCGCCAAAAAGGAGCTGCCGAAATTCTGGCAAACATTAGAAAATAATCATGAACCTTCCGCTGAAAAATAAGCTGTTTATTTCTACCCGTCCCGAAGGCCGCTCGGGGGAAATGGAATGTCTGTTTGAAAATGCCGGCGCCCGTTTGCTCGAAATGCCGCTGATTAAAATCGAACCGCTTCCCGTTTCAGCAGAAGAAAAAAAGTTGCTGAAAAATATTGAACAATTCGACTGGCTGATTCTCACAAGCGCCAATGGTGTGAATCATTTTTTTGAAACATTCCGCAAAATTTCAGCAGGAAAACAACTGCCCGGACAACTTAAAATTGCCGTGATTGGAAACAAAACACAAGAGAAACTGGCAGAATACGG
>JBMCIT010000173.1:0-3766 GCA_048616715.1 Tangfeifania sp.
ATGAAAAGAAGAAATTTTATCACCGCAATTGGTACGGTTGCTGTAACGTCACCTTTTTTAGGGGCATTAAGCTCGTGCGCTTCGGAACCTAAAACTTTCGAAGGACATAAATTTCCCGAATTGGGCTATGATTTTAATGCATTGGAACCTTATATTGACGCCCAGACCATGGAGTTGCATTACACCAAACACCATCAGGGGTATTTCGATAATTTTATGAAAGCAGCCGATGGAACGGAAATGCTGGAAACTCCGCTGGAAAAGATTTTTGAAACAATCAGTCAACAATCCGATGCGGTCCGAAATAACGGTGGCGGATTTTATAACCACACATTATTTTGGGAAAATATGACTCCTTCACCAACAGAAATTTCTGCTGAGTTGAATCAAGCGATTGAAAATGATTTTGGATCTTTTGATGCCTTTAAAGAGAAATTCGGCACAGCTGCCAAAACCCGTTTTGGAAGCGGCTGGGCATGGCTGACTGTGGCGGAAGATGGTAAATTGTTTGTTACATCAACACCAAACCAGGACAATCCGCTGATGGATGTTGCCGATGAAAAAGGAACTCCCATTTTGGGGCTCGATGTTTGGGAACATGCTTATTACCTTAATTACCAAAACAGAAGAGCTGATTATGTGGATAACTTCTGGAATATTGTAGACTGGGAGGTAGTAAAAAACAGGTTCGATTTGGCAAAAGCCTGAAAAATAGTTGGAGCATTTATGCTGGCTCATTATTTTTGATGCTTAAACGAATAGAATGAGCTACCGCTTTGCTTTTATTGGTGCAGGAAATCTGGCAACACAATTGTCAACTGTTCTGAAAGAAAAAGGATTTTCCATCGTCCAGGTATACAGCCGGACGGAGAAATCGGCCAGAATGCTGGCTGAGAAGCTTAATGCAGGTTACACAACTTCTGTCAGTGATATCTCTTCCGGCGCCGATGTGTATTTCGTGGCACTTAAAGATGCTGCATTTGAAGAAGTTCTCCCTCAAATAAATTTTCAAAATAAATTGCTCGTACATTGTTCCGGCAGCATGCCCCTTTCAAGTCTGGAAAACTATTCCGGAAATATTGGAGTGTTTTATCCGCTTCAGACTTTTTCTAAAAACCGGAAGGTTGATTTTTCGGAAATACCTGTTTTTATTGAAACTAATTCTGATGAAAGTGAGAAATTGCTGATTGAAATCGGAAGAAAAATTGCAGGTTCAGTTTCAGTACTGAATTCTGAAAAACGTTTGTTTCTGCACATTGCCGCCGTTTTTGCCTGTAACTTTGCAAATCATTTTTACACGGAAGCATCGCAGGTATTAAAATCGAAAAATATTTCGTTTGATGTATTAAAGCCTTTGATTATGGAAACGGCCCGGAAGGTGCAGGAAATGAGGCCCGAAGATGCCCAAACAGGTCCTGCTGTACGGTTCGACGAAAATATAATTGGTAAACATTTACAGGCTTTGGAGATTGATCCACCTGCCCGCGAGTTGTACAAAATAATTTCAAAAAGTATTTTTGAATATCATCAAAAAAAGCAATGAATGACGTTTTTTAAAGAAGAGCTCAAAAAAGTAAAAGCATTTGTTTTCGATGTTGACGGAGTGCTGTCGAAAGATACATCTCCGCTTAATGAAGACGGCGACCCGGTACGCACTGCCAATGTAAAAGACGGTTTTGCCATCCGGAATGCCATTCTTTTTGGTTACCCGGTTGCCGTGATTACAGGTGGTTACATCGAACGCGTTCCCAAACGTTACGAACGACTGGGGGTAAAATATTTCTATAACGATGTCCGCGATAAAGTGGTCTGTCTCGATGATTTCCTGAATAAAACCGGCATCGATGCTGAAAATGTACTTTTTATGGGCGATGATCTGGTTGACTATACCGCAATGAAAAAAGTCGGGATTCCTGTTTGTCCGCAGGATGCCGTGCCGGATATAAAAGCGATTTCGAAATATGTATCGCATAAAAACGGTGGGGAAGGCTGTGTGCGCGACATTATTGAACAAACCTTACGGGCACAAAATAAATGGTTCACCGATGAAATGCTTTGCAAAAAGGCTTTTTAAATGAAATGGTTTCCTGAATATAATTACATCCTGGCATCGAAATCGCCGAGACGGCAGCAATTGTTGAAAATGCTGGGGCTTGAGTTTAAGGTTGTTAGTAAAGAGGTGGAAGAAAATTTTCCTGAGAATTTACCTAAAGAAGAAATTCCTGTTTACCTGGCCCGCCTGAAAGCCCGGTCTTTTCAGGATGAACTTCAGTCCGGCGATTTGCTGATTACGGCAGATACTATTGTTTGGTTTAACGGCCGTGTAATGGGAAAACCTGCCACTGCAGATGAAGCCGGGAAGATGCTCAGCGACCTGAGCGGTAAAGAGCACCAGGTTATTTCGGGGGTCCGGCTAACTTCCCCCGAAAAATATTCTGAATTTTTTGCTACATCGAATGTGCAGTTTAAAACATTAACCGATTCCGAAATTGAGCATTACATTTCAGAATATAAACCTTTTGATAAAGCCGGCGCCTATGGAATCCAGGAGTGGATTGGCCTTATCGGGATTACACACATCGAGGGTTCTTTCTACAACGTAATGGGAATGCCGGTGCAGAAATTGTATGAAGAAATCATGCATTTTTAGCTCATTTCAAAAAGGTTTCATTTTTTCTTGTGTTTAATAACAAGCTTTTAATATTTCTTTTGTTTAATCCTTTTAATTTATTATTCGTAAAGTGGATAAAAGAAAAATCTAAAAATCCACAATTATGAATTATTCAGTAAAGGTATTTTTGCTTGCGATTTTTTCCTTCTTTCTGTTGGCCGGATGCACAAAGGATGAACCTGTAAAAGTTGGCCTGCTGCTACATGCCCTCGATAAAGAACGGTGGGAAAATGACCGCGACTTTTTTGTTGAAAAAGTGAACGAACTTGGTGGCGAGGTTGAGGTGCGGGTGGCTGACAATCTTTCTGAAACACAACTTGAACAAGCCAATGAGCTCCTCTCGGAAGGCGTAGATGTTTTGGTAGTTGTGCCGGTTGATCAGTTTGCTGCTGCACAAATTGTAGTAAATGCCCATGAAAAGGATGTGAGTGTTATCTCTTACGACCGGCTCATCAAAAATTGCAATCTCGATTATTATGTATCTACTGACAATGTTGAGATTGGAAGACTTCAGGCAGAATACCTGACAACCATTCGTCCCAACGGAAATTATGCGCTTATTGGTGGTGCCGTAAGTGACAACAACAGCCAGTTCCTGTACCTGGGGCAGATGAATGTACTGCAGCCTTTGGTTGAAAAAGGAGATATCAGTATTGTTTACAACTCGTTTACCGACCACTGGGGAGAGGATGAAGGATACGAACATACCAAAAAATTGATGGAAAAAACGGAGGAAGTCGATGCGATAATTGCAGCTAACGATGCAATTGCGCTTGGTGTTACAAAAGCTCTGAAGGAAGCCGGAAAAGAAGGCGAAGTTTTGGTGGCAGGCATGGATGCCGATTTGAACAATTTGCACGAGATTGTGGCAGGCAATCAAACCTGCACGATTTATAAACCTTATGAAAAACTGGCTTCAACGGCTGCGGAGCTTGCCATGGACTTAGGTAGTTCGGGTGAATGCGAACGCAGTTCTCAGACAGTGAGCAACGGAGCCCGCCTGGTCCCGGCGGTTTTGCACGATGCAATGGTAGTTAACAAAGAGAACCTGAAACTGACTGTCATTTCAGAAGGTTACCAGACGGAAGAAGAAAT
>JBMCIT010000174.1:0-3754 GCA_048616715.1 Tangfeifania sp.
TATCGGGGAAATGAGCCGGAAGCCAAACGACACGAATGGGTCATTACAGTAAAAGAAACCAAAAATTTAAACGGATTCCGGATTCCGGTAAAAATGGAATCGACCTGGATGCTTGAGGACGGCCCGTGGACCTGGCTCAATTTGGAAGTTACAGAAATTGAATACAATTGCAGGCATTCAAAAAGTTAATAACAACTTCAATTTCATAAAAATTCTACACATTCTTTTTGTATTAACCTTACTTTTTCTATTTTGCGCCACAATTAAATGAAATATCTTTTTGAGGGACGAAATAAAAACCGGATGAGGAAAAGAGTTAAAGGATTTTTATTTTTATCAATTTTACTTTTATTAATTGCATTTTCACAGCAGCAAATTATGTCATCGGGAAGCGACGGGCACTCTGCTGCAATGCGCGACACCCTGCCTTCGATACCGGAACCTGCACCACGCCCCCTCGAAATCCAAAAAGTTATTGACGAATACGATACCTGGCTGAAAGAAGAAATTGAAATTTCAGGAACGGTTGGTGCCGCAGTGGCGATTGTTTACAAAGATCGCGTGGCTTATTCAAATTGTTTTGGGGTTAGAAAAGCAGGCGAACCCGCTCCCATCGACGAGCACACGGTTTTCAGGCTGGCATCGGTTTCAAAAGCAGTTACAGGTGTTCTGGCCGGAATTTTAGATAGCGAAGGAACTATCCATCTCGATGATAAAGTAGTGGAGTACATTCCCGGCTTCAGGTTGAAAAACCCGGGAAGCACCACAAATCTCAGCATCCGCAACCTTTTAAGCCACACAACCGGACTTGTTCCGCATGCATACGATAATATGGTGGAAGGGAAAGTCCCGATGGGTATAATCATGCAACGACTGGCCGAAGTGGATGTTTCGGCACAGCCCGGAACATTGTATGGCTACCAAAATGTCATGTTCAGCCTGATTGACACTATTCTGCGTGCAAAAACTGCACGTAATTACGGGGAACTCCTTCACGAAAAGGTTTTCGAACCCTACGGAATGAACGATGCAACTACTGATTTCGAATCGTTTAAAAACAATCCGAACAAAGCATATCCTCATGCCCGCGGAAATGGCAGCTACTGGTCACAGCAGCTCAATGACCGCTATTACAGCACCGCACCCGCCGCCGGAGTAAATGCCAGCCTGGCAGACATGACCAGTTTTTTAAAAGCGTTGTTGAATAAAAAAGAACCGGTTGTCAGTCCACAAGTGCACCAGGCCGTTTTTACCCCACAGGTAAATTCACACCTGTCGCGCAGCTATTTTAGAAACTGGGACCGTGTGGATTCCAAACAATACGCCATTGGCTGGAGAATTGTGGGTTACAAAGGCAGGAAAGTGGCCTACCACGGGGGGTACGTAAATGGTTATAAAGCTGAAATTGCACTTTGCGAGAATGAAAACGTGGGGATTGTTTTCCTCACAAACTCACCCAACAGCATGGCTACCAAAACGGTTCCCGAATTTCTCGGTAAATTGTTTGAATTTCAGGACACCCGACGGATTCTTACAAATGCCGAAGAATCCGGGCTTGCAAACGAAGGATAATTCAATAAATAAAACTGCTGCCTCCCAGAAACTCACGAAGTAGCGATGTAGGCGGAATTTCTTCATCTTCAATCGGTTTGAAATAGGACAGAAATTTTAACAAGCGCATTGCTTCCATATACTCCCGCTGGTTTTCCAAAACCTGCTTCAATAAAGGTTCGGCATATTTTTTCAAAACTGCCAGTTCATAAAGTGCAGCCGAGTTAAACATCACATCGGCATTTTCCTGGTACGGGAAAATGTTCTTCTCCTCGCCGCGCCGCACCGAAGGCCAGCGTTTTATGGTTTCAGTGGCACCATAACCACGGTACTTGCTGTCGCGGGTTATGCGCCGGATCAACCGGTTGTCGGAAGTGGAAATATGGGTATGTTCATCAAACGAAATCTGCGTCAGGGCTGAGATGAAAATTTTGAACGTATTTTCCTCTTTTACATCGGCCAGCAATTTCGGGTTCATCCCATGAATGCCCTCCACAATTAGTACATCGCCTTGCCTGAGGCGAAGCCGGTGTCCGTTTACTTCACGTTTTCCATGCAGAAAATCGAATTTTGGTAAATGCACTTCTTTCCCTTTGAACAGATCGAGCAGTTGCGAACTAAAAAAATCAATATCAATGGCATCCAGCGATTCAAAATCGTAATTACCGTATGCATCTAACGGAGTATGTTCGCGGTCCACAAAATAATTGTCGAGCGAAATCTGAAACGGATGCATTCCGTTTACGGCCAGTTGCACGCCAAGCCGTTTGCTGAAAGTTGTTTTGCCCGATGCCGACGGACCGGCCACCAATACCACTTTTATATCGTCGTTACGGGCGTGAATGGTATTGGCGATTTCAGCAATCTTTTTCTCATGCAACGCCTCGGCAATTTTTATAATATGGCCGCCCTGCCGTTTTATGGTATATTCATTCAGGTGGCTTATTGTCGGCACATCCAGCAGCGCCGCCCAGTCTTTGTGTTCCTGGTAAATCTCGAACAGTTTTTTTTGTTTCGGCGCTTCCATCAATTCACTGAAATTGTCAGTATTTGGAATCCGCAGCAACAATCCGTCGTAATACTTTTCGAGCCCGAAAGTTGAAATATATCCTGTTGACGGCAGTAAATGCCCGTAAAAATAGTTTCCCAGATTTCCAAGAAAATAGAGACTCGAAAAGAGATGGCCCTGCTGCTCAAAAAGCAGTGCCTTGCCCTCGAGGCCTTCCTGCATCAGGTGTTCCACGGCATCTTCGGTAAGCAGGCCTTTCTTAATAAATGGAATGTCCTTTGAAATAATATTCCGCATCTCTTTAAGAATAGAATCGATATCGGGGGGGGTAATTTCCCTCCCAAAACCTGTGAGCTCGCAAAAATAACCATTCGAAATTCCTTTTTGAATCCGAAGAGAAACATGCGGATACACCTCTTTTGTAGCAACATACAACACAAAAATCAGGCTGCGGATGTACATCCGGATTCCATCGGGATGCGAAACGTCGATAAATTCAACCTTTTTGGGCTTTACCAGGCAAAAGGAAAGTTCACGTACCTGGTTGTTAACAATTGCGCCGCACACCATATTTTTGGTTTGAATATTCAGGTCTTTGCTGATTTCGAGCAGCGAAGTTCCCATCGGATACGTATGTTTTGAGTGTGTATTGTAGCAGTAAATTTCAAGCTCTTTCATTTCTGAATATTTTTCATAAAAATAACAATTGTGCCTGAATCAAAAAAAGAAATAAAACAGGAACAATCATCGTTAAGGCGCGGAGACGCAAATTAGATTTAAATTTTTTCAAACCGTTCTTTTACGGATTCAGGGGCTTCATTTCACGGGCTTGGCGTGGGAAAACCTTCAAAATGAAAAGTATCAACTATTTTCCAGCTCTTCCTTCAAATATTTGGCGGTGTACGATTTTCTCACTTTTGCCACTTTTTCCGGTATGCCGGCACATAAAATTTCGCCCCCGTTTTTTCCGCCCTCCGGGCCGATATCGATGATGTGGTCGGCCACTTTTATCACATCCATGTTGTGCTCAATTACGATTACTGTATTGCCTTTATCAACCAGCTTATTCAGCACATCGAGCAGCACGCGGATGTCTTCGAAATGCAAACCGGTAGTCGGTTCGTCCAGAATGTACAATGTTTGCCCGGTATCGCGTTTTGCCAGTTCCGAGGCCAGTTTCACCCGTTGCGATTC
>JBMCIT010000175.1:0-3730 GCA_048616715.1 Tangfeifania sp.
TAAAAATGAATCCCGGAGAAAAAAAAGATTTCGACATTCGGATCCGTTACCGGCAACCGCTCGAAAAAGGCACTTTGCACCTGAAAGAAGAAGGAATGTATATTCTTTTTGAAAACGAACAACGGGGCATTACATCGGGGCAGTTTGCCGCCTGGTACCTGAACAATGAATTAATCGGCTCGGGTGTTATAAAATAAAGATAACCGGGATGAACGAAAGTTATTTTAAAAGAAAACTTCGTGCTTCCGTCTTCCGTCTTCCGACTTTATACTAAATTCGCAAAAAATAAATTGCAACATGATAAAATCGATGACCGGATTTGGCCGGGCTGAATTCGAAGTAAACAATAAAAAAATTACGCTGGAAATCAAGTCGCTTAACAGCAAACAGATTGATATCAATACCAGGATTCCCTCGCTCTACCGCGAGAAAGAGATTGAAATCAGGAAAGAACTTTCAGAAAAGCTGGTGCGCGGGAAAGTTGACATCACCATTTATGTCGAAAATCATGGTGAAGGATCGAATTCAAAAATTAACGAACCGATTCTGAAAAGCTACTTCAATCACCTTCAAAAAATTAACGACGAACTCAAACTAAAAACCGACCAGGGTACGCTCCATGCTGCACTCCGTTTGCCCGATGTGGTAAAAACTGAATACGAAACACTGGATGAAGAGGAGTGGCAGGCGATTTTGATGAATATCAGGAAAGCCATTGACCAAATCGACGAATTCCGCATTCAGGAAGGGAAAGCGCTTGAAACAGACATTATAAATAATACCATTGCCATCAGCCATTTGCTAAAGAAAATTGCACCGTTTGAAAAACAACGCATTGAAACGATAAAAACCCGCATTAACGACAGTTTGAGCAAACTAAACATGAACGGTAATGTGGATGAAAACCGTTTTGAGCAGGAGCTGATTTACTACCTCGACAAAATGGACATGAACGAGGAGAAAGTGCGGCTTGAAAACCACTGCACCTATTTCCTGGAAACCCTTTCGCAGCCTGCACCCAATGGCAAAAAACTGGCATTTATATCGCAGGAAATGGGCCGCGAAATTAATACCGTCGGGTCTAAAGCTTACGAAAGCACCATTCAGCGTGTGGTAGTGGAAATGAAAGATAATCTTGAGCGCATAAAGGAGCAATTGCTGAATGTATTGTAATATGAAAGGCAAACTTCTCATATTCTCAGCGCCGTCGGGTGCAGGAAAAACAACGATTGTTAAACACCTGCTTCAAAAAGATTTCGATCTGAATTTCTCTGTTTCGGCAACCAGCCGGAAACCGAGGCCCGGAGAAATTCACGGAAAAGACTACTTTTTTCTTTCTGAAAAAGAATTCCGCGAAAAAATTGAGAACGATGAATTTCTGGAGTGGGAAGAAGTGTATAAAGGAATATTTTACGGAACATTGAAAAGCGAAGTGGAACGCATCCGGAATTCGGGTAAAAATGTGATTTTTGATGTGGATGTGGTTGGCGGGCTGAACATCAAAAAACATTACGGCAACCAGGCACTGGCCGTTTTTGTGCAGCCGCCTTCGGTTGAGGAGTTGAAAAAAAGACTCAGAAACCGCTCTACTGAGAGCGATGAAAAAATAAAGATGCGCGTTGCCAAGGCTGAAAAAGAACTGAGTTATGCCGGCCGGTTCGATATAATTATCATTAATGATAAGCTCGAAAGCACTTTAAAAATAGTTGAAAGCAAGGTGGCTGAATTTCTATCGAAAAGTGAGCAGGAATAAATTAAGCTGAAAATTATTTTCTGCAAAAGAGAGATTTCAAGCAAATTTGTTCGTTTGAAACGAACAATTATTATTATATTTGTTCTTTATAAACGAACAATTTAGACACAGTGAATAAAGATCGCTTACAGGAAATATTACTCGACCAAAAGGAAATATTCAATCAAAAAAGGAATTTGATTCAAAGGCAGATTGAACTAAATAAATTTATTAATACAAGTTTAGTGGTAATTATATCGGGTGTCAGAAGATGTGGAAAGTCATCATTGCTCTACCTGATAAAAGAGAATATGAAATTGAAGGAAGCTGATTATTGTTACTTTAATTTCGACGATGAACGAATTATCCCTGACATCGAAATTCTGGAACAAATCTACAACCTGCATCTCGAACTATATGGGGCGGAGCCGGTTTTTTTCCTTGATGAAATACAAAATGTGGATGGATGGGAAAAATTTGTAAATCGAATTCACGAAAAAGGACTTAAAATTTTTATTTCAGGTTCCAACGCCAATCTGTTAAGTTCCGAGATATCGACCGCGCTTACCGGAAGAAACAGAGTTATTGAGCTCTTCCCCTTTTCTTTTCCTGAATATTTACTTTTTACAGGTGAAAGATACAATCTGAAAAAAGTTACCTCAAAAAATAAAGCGCTGTTATCAAAAAGTTTCCATAAATATCTTGAATTCGGAGGGTTTCCGTTAGTTGTCAAAGAAAATGATCTGGAAATAATAAATGGATATTTTCAGGATATTTTATACAGAGACATTGTCTCCCGGTTTAAATTGAGCCAGGTTGATGAGATAAAACAAATTGGATTGTATTTTGCTTCCAATATCGGAAAGATCTTCTCGTATGCAACTTTACAGAAAATTTCTGGTGTTAAAAGTTCCAGTTCTATTAAGAATTATCTTTCTTATTACGAACAATCTTACCTGTTTTTTTACCTGAAAAAATTCGATTATTCTGTCAAAAAACAAATTATGAATCCCAAAAAAGTTTACACGATTGACACTGCCATTTCAAATCGGTTAGGGTTTCGCTTTTCAGAAAATAAGGGCAGAATACTTGAAAACTTAATTTATATTGAACTTCGTCGACGCGGTAAAGAAGTATTTTATTTTTCAGGAAAAAACGAATGTGATTTTTTGACAAAAAAGGGATTTCAAATTGATGAAGCAATTCAGGTAGTATGGCACATCGATAAATTAAACATTCAGCGTGAAATCAAAGGACTGGCAGAAGCCATGAAAGAATATGATCTCCCACACGGAACTTTAATTACAGCAGAAACAGAGAATGCGGAATTGGTATCAAACAAAAATATAAAAGTAGTTCCGGCCTGGAAATGGCTTCTGAACGGATAGAAAAGATTTTAAACTATGAAATTATCATCTGCCAAATCAACTACTACTAAAATCACCGGTTTATATTTCGGGTCATTTAACCCGATCCATATCGGCCATCTCGCCATTGCCAACTACCTGGTTGAATTTACCGAAATAGCCCAGTTGTGGTTTGTGGTTTCTCCGCACAACCCGCATAAGAAAAAGGCCAACCTCTTAAACGACTACGACCGGCTGGAACTGGCCCACCGCGCGGTTGGAGATGATCTCCGCCTGAAAGTTTCCGACATTGAATTCTTTCTGCCCAAGCCAAGTTATACGGTCGACACACTGGCGTATTTAAAAGACCGCCATCCCAATCATCAGTTTAAAATTTTAATGGGCTCCGACAATCTCGAAAATTTTCACAAATGGAAAAACTACGAAACCATTGTGGACAATTACGGTGTGATTGTTTACCCGCGACCCGGATTTGACGCATCGAAAATGAAAACGCACAAAAACATCACCTTAGCCGAAAACGTTCCGCTGATGGAAATTTCTTCTTCGTTTATCCGGAATGCGGTAAAAGAAGGGAAAGATGTCAGGTATTTTTTGCCGCCAAAAGTTTGGGAATACATCGATGAGATGG
>JBMCIT010000176.1:0-3723 GCA_048616715.1 Tangfeifania sp.
CATGTTGTTTAAACAGAAAAATGCCTGGATAAAAACCCGCAACCTGAGTTTGGCACAAAATTGTTGGTAAACAAAGCAACTAATAACTGTAAAGACAACCGGAAATGTATACTGCACTTTTTATGCTTTTTTTAGCACTGGCAATTTTTTTGATTTACAGAGGCCAGAAATCAAAAAGCAAATCGTTAATCATCGCAGGAGCATTAATTGGCCTGGTCACCCTTTTGTTTTCAGGTTTTATGGATTTCTGGGGAGAGAAACTGTGGTTTGATGAACTCGGTTACAACGATCGTTTCTGGACAGTTTGGCTCACAAAAATAGGGTTGTTTATCGGTGCTTTTATTACAGGCGGTGCGTATGTTTACCTGCTCACCTTTTCATTAAAAAAAGGCCGGCAAAAGTTAATCAGGTATTTGGCGGTTTTCATCAGCGCGCTGCTCAGTGGATTTTGGTTATATGCTGAATGGGAAACAATCTTAAAATACATTTTCAGGGTTACTACCGACGTTAGCGAGCCGGTTTTGAATTTGCAAACCGGTTTTTATTTGTTTGTTTACCCGTTTCTCGAACTAATTTTCAGCACCTTTCTTTCACTCACAATAATTGCACTAATTGCTTCGCTTGCAACAAGTTTCAAAACACAGCAAAACGGAGATTCAAATATTACCTTAAAGGAAGATTTCATAAAGAATAAGTCGTTGTTTACAAGTGCCGGTGTTTTATTAATAGTACTTGCTTTCGGAAAATTTACAGACCGTTACGGATTGTTGTATTCCACTGAAGGAGTAGTTTCGGGACCAGGCTGGACCGACGATAATATCCGGCTGCCAATGCTGCTAATTATTGCAATTTTAACCGCGTTTGCTGGAGTAATTATGATGATACCTTCGGCCAGAAGACGTTTTTCAGCTTTATTCAGCAAAAACAAAAGATTTGCAGGACCACAGGAAATTATTATGATTCCGGCTGCTGTATTAATATTGTGGGCTGTTACACTTTCGTTA
This sequence comes from Tangfeifania sp., assembly GCA_048616715.1. Lineage (GTDB taxonomy): Bacteria > Bacteroidota > Bacteroidia > Bacteroidales > Prolixibacteraceae > Tangfeifania. Next base: position 1,005 of record JBMCIT010000176.1, read on the forward strand.
ATACCTTCACTTTTTCAGTGGCTGAAGGTGGAACCCAACGAAATTACCGTTGAGCGGCAATACATCGAAAACAATATTGAATTTACCCGCAAGGGCTTCCACCTCAACAAAGTGGAAGAAAGGGAATTTCCGGTTTCAGAAGAATTTTCAAAACAAACCGTGGAATCCAACCAAAATTTACTGAACAACATCAGGCTCTGGGATTACAGGGCGCTGAATGCAGTATTTAAGCAATTTCAGGAAATCAGGCTTTATTATGAGTTTAACGATGTGGATATCGATCGTTACACCATCGACGGAAATTACAACCAGGTAATGATTTCGGCCCGCGAAATGCAAATCCGCAACCTGCCTCAGGAAAGCCAGACCTTTGTAAACAAGCGTTTTAAATATACTCACGGGTATGGGATTACCCTGAACCGTGTAAGCGAATTCACCCCCGAAGGTTTGCCCAATTTGCTGGTGAAAGATATTCCGCCGGTAAGCAAGTTTGATGAACTGAAAGTAAACCGCCCGGAAATCTATTACGGAGAACTAACCGACGAATTTGTGGTGGTGAACACCGAAGAAGAGGAATTTGATTATCCCAGCGGCGAAAATAATATTTATGTCCGGTACCAGGGGCAGGGAGGTGTGCCTTTATCCAATTTATGGCGTAAATTTTTATACGGCTCAAAGTATGGCGGAACACGGTTTTTGTTAACCGGCTACCCGACCAAAGAAAGCCGGATAATGTTTCACCGCAACATTGAGGAACGCGTCCGGGAGCTGGCCCCGTTCCTCAGTTTAGACGACGATCCGTACATTGTGCTGAATGAAGGCCGCCTGCACTGGATTGTAGATGCGTTCACCACTTCAGCCTATTACCCGTACAGCGAACCGTTTTCATCGATAGAGCAGATTGGATACAACCAGGGCAGCACAAACCAAAACCTGTATAGCCAGGTAAGCCATAACCTTCAGGGCAAAAATTACATTCGCAATTCAGTAAAAATTACCGTAGATGCCTACAGCGGCAAAGTAAACTTTTATGTTTTCGAAGAAGAAGACCCGCTGGTGCAGGTCTACCGGAAAATATTTCCGGAGCTGCTGAAAGATAAATCGGAAATGCCGGAAGGATTACGAAACCATGTGCGCTATCCGGCCGATATGTTGCTCATTCAGGGACTGGTTTACAGCAAATACCACATGTCCGACCCGGCTGTATTTTACAACCAGGAAGATTTGTGGGTGCGTTCTACCGAGAAATATTACAACAATGTTCAACCTGTTGAACCTTATTACATTATGTGGCAGCAACCGGGCAGCGACAACATGGAATTTTCGCTCATCATGCCATTCACCCCAAAAGAAAAACAGGTGATGATTGGCTGGATTGCCGGGTTGTGCGACGGCGAAAACTACGGGCGTTTCCTGGCATACAAATTCCCAAAAGAAAAACGCACACTGGGTACACAGCAGGTGGAAACCAAAATCGACCAGGATTCTTACCTTTCAGGGCAGTTATCGCTCTGGGACCAGCGCGGCTCGAATGTTATCCGCGGAAATGTGCTGGCAATTCCGGTAAACGAGACTATCATTTATGTGGAACCGATTTACCTGCAATCCGAAACCTCGGCATATCCAGAATTGCGGTTGGTTGCCGTTATGCACGACGATAACCTGAGTTATGCCGAAAATTTTGAGGAAGCACTCGACGGACTTTTTGACGAAGACGGGCCACCGACACAGATGGCTGCCGAAGAACCCGGAGCTCCTGAAACCATCAGGCAACTGATTGATCGCGCAAACAGCGCCTTTGAAAATTACCTCGAATCGATGCAACAGAAAAATTTCAACAGTGCAGGAAATGCACTGGAAAAGTTGCAGCAAGCGTTGCAGCAATTATCAGAAAACAGTGAGAATTAATTTTAGTAATAACCTTAAAAACAATTTATTATGGCTTTACATTTTGACAAATATGCAAAAGAAGGAAATGAATTTGTAAATCATCTTTCAGCAAAACTCGGGCATCCGAACGAAGTGGGCCGAACAGGAATAATTTTACGGGCTGTATTGCATACACTCCGCGACAGGCTTACCGTAAGTGAATCACTCGATTTACTTGCACAACTGCCCATGTTTCTGAAGGCAGTTTATGTGGAAAACTGGAAATACCTGGAAAAACCCACATCCATTGCGACACTCGATGAATTTACTGAAGAAGTAAAAAAACATCAAGATCAGTACGGTGAATATGAATTTAGCTGGGAGAAACCCACAAAAGAAATTGTGGCAATTGTGCTGAACGAACTCGGAAAATACATAACCGAAGGAGAAACCAGGCATATTTTAGCGCAATTACCGAAAGACCTGGAAGCTTTTTTCAGCGAAAATTTAAGTAAATAAGAACCAGAAAAAATTAAAATTATGGCATTTAATATCACAACTACCGCATTTGAATATGGAAAAACTTTCCCGGAAAAACATACGTGTAAAGGCGATGATCTTTCACCTCCGCTGCGCTGGGACGAAGTGCCGAAAGGTACCACTTCGCTGGCACTGATTATGGAAGATCCGGATGCGCCGGGAGGAACTTTCACCCACTGGATTGTATATAATTTACCGCCCGATTCAGATGGCCTGGAAGAAATTATTCCGATTCAGAAAAACCTGAAGAACGGCGCCATCCAGGGAAAAAATGATTTCGGTAAAACCGGTTACGGCGGTCCGTGCCCGC
>JBMCIT010000177.1:0-3721 GCA_048616715.1 Tangfeifania sp.
TTCAAATTCCACTCAAATCCGTCTTTAGTGTCTTTCACTTCCACGCCAAGCGATGTAAGTCCATCCCTGATTTTATCGGCCGTGTCCCAGTCTTTGCTTTTCTTGGCCTCTAACCTTAAATTCAGCAGCAAATCAACAGCACCTTTCAATACTTCATTATCTTCCGAACCGGCCTTTTCTTCGTTTTTCAGTCCGAGAATTTCAAAAACCATGGTATTGAAAAATGATTTCAACTCATCTAAATCGGATGTACTAATAGTGTCTTTCCCGGCTTTGACGGAATTAATCATCCGTACGCCATCAAAAAGATGCGCGATTGCAATAGGACTGTTCAAATCGTCGTTAAGTGCAGCGTAGCATTTTTCTTTCAAACCGGCAACATCCACGGACGATTGTGGCGACGAAGTAATCGATTCCAAAACTTCGACAGCGGCCATCAGTCTTTCCAGTCCTTTTTCGGAGGCCTGCAAAGCTTCATTCGAAAAATCGATGGTGCTGCGGTAATGTGCCTGCAATATAAAAAACCGGATAGTCATTGGAGAGTAGGCTTTTTCGAGCATTTCGTGGTTGCCCGAAAATAATTCCTGTAGTGTGATAAAATTCCCCAGCGAGCGGGCCATTTTCTGGCCGTTGATGGTAATCATATTGTTGTGCATCCAGTAGCGCACGGCTTCTTTTCCCTGGCTGGCGGTTGACTGGGCAATCTCACACTCGTGATGCGGAAAAGTTAAATCCATTCCGCCGCCATGAATGTCGAATTCTTCGCCGAGGTATTTGGTGCTCATCACCGAGCACTCGAGGTGCCAACCCGGAAAACCTTCGCTCCATTTCGATGGCCAGCGCATGATATGTTCCGGCGTTGCTTTTTTCCAGAGGGCAAAATCGAATGAATTTTTCTTTTCACCCTGGCCTTCCAGCCGGCGCGTGTTTGTTTTTATATCGTCGAGATTTCGGCCCGATAATTTGCCGTAGTTGTATTTTTCATTGTATTTCTCCACATCGAAATAAACCGAGCCGTTTACTTCGTAGGCAAAACCGTTTTTCAAAATGGAATCCACCATTTGTTGCTGCTCGATGATGTGGCCCGATGCCCGTGGCTCGATACTGGGGGGTAAAACATTCAACTGATTCATATTGCTATGAAAAGAGTTCATGTAGCGTTGCACCACTTCCATGGGCTCGAGCTGTTCGAGCCGGGCTTTTTTGGAGATTTTATCTTCTCCCGATTCTTCGGCTTCATTTTCGAGATGGCCCACATCAGTAATATTACGTACATAGCGTACTTTGTACCCCAAATGCATCAGGTACCTGTAAAGCAAGTCGAAAATAATATTCGGGCGGGCATGCCCCAGGTGTGAGTCGCTGTAAACAGTTGGGCCGCAAACATACAAACCTACTTTTCCTTCAATAAGTGGTTTAAAATTTTCCTTTTTACGCGACAATGTATTGTAAATAACCAGTTGATTTTCCATAACCTTATTTTGTCAGCAATACAAAAGTAAAATAAAATACAGGAAAAGTGGAAAATGAAAAGGCATCAATACTGATTATTCATCATTTGTTTTTTCAGCAGATTCAGATTCCTTTTTCATTTCTTCATCAGACTGTTCTTTGTCTGAATCATCCATATTATTAAACTGCTTACGGTAAAAAAGTAAAATGGAAAAGATACCAACTGTTATGGCTGAGTCGGCAATGTTGAAAACCGGCCGGAAAAATATGAAATCGGTACCGCCCCTGACAGGAAACCACTCAGGATATTGCCCCTGGATAATTGGAAAATAAAACATATCGACTACACGGCCATGCAAAAAAGTTTCATAACCGCCTCCTTCAGGAAAAGCATCGGCAATCTGCCCGTAACTGTGATTAAATATCATTCCGTAAAACAAGCTGTCGATAATGTTTCCGATGGCGCCCGCAAAAATAAGGGCAATGCTCGCCAGGAAGCCAAAGGGCAACTCCCGGTTTTTTGCCAGTTTAAACAGGTACCAGCCAATGGCAATCACAGCAATAATGCGGAAAATACTCAGAAACATTTTGCCGTATTCGCCGGCAAATTCAAATCCGAATGCCATTCCGTTATTCTCCACAAAATGAAGGATAAACCAATCTTTAAAAATGACAATTTCATCTCCCAGCGCAAAATTGGTTTTTACCCAGACTTTCAAAACCTGGTCGGCAAGCAGAATTAAAAAAACGATTCCCAGCAACTTTACCTGACGATTTTTCATTTTTCCCTAATAAAAAACATCCCGGATATTTTCGGTTAATTGAAAAATCCGGGCACTTAAAACATTTTTCCTGAATAAATTATCCCAAACTGTTTTTTGCCTCGATGCTCAGTGTGGCATGTGGCACGGCACGTAATCTTTCCTTTGCAATCAGCTTGCCGGTTTCGCGGCAAATTCCGTAGGTTTTGTTCTCGATGCGCACCAGTGCAGCCTGCAGGTGCTGAATAAATTTCAACTGCCGCTGAGCCAGTTTTCCGGCTTCTTCTTTCGAAAGCGTAGCTGCTCCCTCTTCGAGAACTTTAAATGTTGGCGAAGTATCCTGTGTATCGTTCCCGTCGCCATGTGTAATGGAATTTCGGTACATTGCATAGTCTTCCTGCGCTTTTTGCAGCTTTCCAAGTATGATTTGTTTAAATTCCATCAACTCTTCATCCGAATATCTGGTCTTTTCTCCCATAACAATAGGGTTTAAATGATTTCAAAATCCCGGAACCTGCATTGTTCCTCCAACTTAATTCTTTTAGACTTCTAAACTGTCAGGTTCCTTCAAAATTGCCCTAAAATAATAAATTTTTATTACCAAAATTAGGTCGCACAACATATTACCGGTTGAGATTTTTTACTGCAATCCGGGTAATCACGTCTTTGTCAATTTCCACTTCAATTGCAGAAGCTTCATCCAGTTCATCGATCAGCTGAAGATCGTTTGCCAAAGTTTGAGTGCAAATATAATCTTTATAATTTAATACGGCACTATTAATGGCGCTGTGCTTCAATATACTGAGACTTATCCGATCGGTTACCTCATAACCGCTTTCTTTTCGCAGATTCTGAATTTTGTTGATGAATTCGCGCGCAATGCCTTCTTCTTTCAGTTCTTCGGTGAGGTGAATATCGAGCGCAATGGTCATTTGCCCTTCGGTGGCAACTGTCCAGCCGGGAATATCTTCTGTCTGGATTTCAACATCATTTTTTGTCAAAACAATGTTGGTATCACCCACCTGAATTTCTTTTTCGCCGGTTTGTTCCAGGTTCGAAATATCTTCCTGTGTAAATTTCGCTACTGCTCCGGCAATCTGCTTCATCTGTTTGCCGTATTTCGGCCCGAGTGTTTTAAAGTTGGGTTTTATTTTCTTTTTGATAACACCGGTGGTATCCGAAAGAAATTCCACCTCTTTCACATTCACTTCGGTGAGGATGATATCTTTCACCGCCTCAAACTGCTCCTTGAAATGCGGATTGAGCACCGGCACCATGATTTTTGCCAGCGGCTGGCGCACTTTCAGTTTTTCCTTGCGGCGCAACGCCAAAATCATGGAAGAAGCTTTTTGTGCAATGGCCATCTTTTCTTCCAGATCTTTATCGATGAGTTTTTCATCGAACAACGGAAAATCCGCCAGGTGTACACTCTGATCGGTTTCTTTTTGAGTGACTTTATTCAAATCGCTGAACAGCATATCGGCATAAAACGGTGCGATGGGCGCCAT
>JBMCIT010000178.1:0-3718 GCA_048616715.1 Tangfeifania sp.
AATTTCTTCTATAATTCGATGGGAACACCATTGTAAAAATCGAGGATTTTTGCCCGGAAAATGTATTCATATTTTGCCTGGAGCAATTCCGATTGGGCAATTGTCAAATTATTTTTACTCTGGTTGTATTCCACGGTGTTGACCATTCCCACATTAAATTTTTCCTCGGTGTAGCGGAAAGCTTCGCGGGTGGATTCAACTGCTTTTTCGCTCGAAATATACCGGTTGAGCGCAGCCAGTGCATTGGTATAAGCCTGCTCGATATCCTGCCGCAGCGCATTGCGTGAATTTTGCAACTGGTATTTATAATCTTCAATTTGCAGCCTGGCATTTGAGATGCCGTTTTGCACCTGAAAACGGTTGAATATCGGAATGTCGAGGCTGAATCCGAATCCATACCGGCTGTTACTTTTCAGTTGCTCGCTGAACGAAAGCTGCTGAAATTCGCTGCTCATGATGTTGTAATACTGGTTGTTGTAGTTGGCGCCAAAACTCAAACTCGGATACTGGTTTCCTTTGGCAATTTCCAGTTGCCGGCGGGCGCTTTCCACCCTGAGCTGGGCCGCTTTGATTTCGGGACGCAAATTCACGGCATTTTTAAACACATCGAATGAGTTGGACATGGTTACATTTGCCTTGATTTCGGGCAATGCCGGCTCCTTAACTTTAAAACTCTTTTCAACCGGCAACTCCAATAGCTGGTACAAATTGAGATAAGCCAGTTGAACCCGGTTCTGATCGTTTACCAACTGCAGTTCTTCGCGGGCGAGTTGCGCTTCAATTTCGAGCAGCGCTCCGCGTGCCAGGTTTCCGGCATCAATTAACTTTTCGGTACGATCTATCTGCTGTTTCGTTACTTCAATTTGCCCCTCGGCAATCAGCGACAGTTCTTCGGCAAACAAAATTTCGAGGTAGGCAGCGGCAATGTTCAAAATGATATCATCACGGGTTTTCTGCAAATCCTGTATGGTGGCCTGTAAATCGAGCCTGCTTTGTTCGATGGTATTCTGAAGAATAAAACCATTGAACAAGGTGAGATTGGACGACAAATAACCGTTTAGCTGAGTGGAATTTACATTTTCGTAAACATTGTCGGTGTTCAGCGAACGGCCAAAACTAAAATTATTGGAGGCACCGGCATTCAGGTTGGGCAGCCTGTCGGATTTGGCCTGGCTCACCTGGTTACGGCTGTAATCGGCATTCAGTTCCTGCCGTTTTATCTGAATATTATTTTCCAGGGCATAGTCGATACATTGCTGCAGCGACCATTCTTCCTGGGCAGTTGAAATTCCTGCGGTGCTGATAAAAAGTATCGCGGTAAAAAGAAATGCAATTTTGTTCATTTTTTATCTGTTTTTTCCAAGTTATTTCCTGCTTCAATTGAAATCGACGGACGAAACCGGAAGCGAATTTCCGGCTTCGGCGGGTTTAAAAATAGTTAAACCACCCCGAACAACCTACCTTAACCCTTGCTGGTTTCCTGTTCTTTCAATTTGGCCGGATCAATTTTTTCGCCTTTCACCTTGTCTCCCTCAGTCAGCCCACCGGTAATTTCAATATTAATGCCGTCGGACAAACCGGTTTGAACGTATCGTTTTTCAAACTGCTGCTCTTCGCCAACCTGAACTTCCACGAACGACGAATCGTTTTCAAACTTCAGCAATCCTTCAGGAATCACCAGCACATCGTCTTTCTGATCGAGAACTATGTTGGCATTGGCACTGTAACCGGCCCTCACAAACTGACCCTCTTTGAGTTTTACACTGGCCTTAATTTCAAACTGAATGGCCCCGTTTTCTTCCACGCCTTTTGGAGAAATATATTCCAGGGTTGCCTGGAACTTTTCCTTTTCGATGGCGCCAATTTCCATTTCAATGGGCATTCCTTCGCGGATTTTTCCCACCTCGGTTTCGTCCACTTTTCCTTCAAAAATCATGTCGCCCATATCGGCTACGGCAGCAATGGTAGTCCCGTCGTTAAAGGTGTTCGACTGAATTACCGAGTTGCCTTCCTCCACCGGGACATCGAGTACCATTCCGTTGATGGTAGAACGTACAAGCGTATTAGTAGACTCGGCAGCCTTTTTTGTTACACCATTTTTAATTAATTCGAGGTTATTTTCGGCAGCAGTCAATTCTTCTTTTGCCGAATCGTAGGCCACTTTGGCATTCCGGAACTCTTCGTAGGAAATAACTTCTTTGTCGAATAAATTTTGCTGCCGCTCATAATCTGTTTTAGCATCTTCAAAATTAATTTCAGCCCTGTTCATGCGGGTTTCAGCCGAATTGAGCGTAACCATATCGGGAATTATTTTGATGCGTGCTATCACCTGCCCTTTTTCAATGCGATCGCCGGCAACTACAAACAGTTCATCCACAATGCCTGAAACCTGTGGCTTAATCTCAATTTCGAAACGCGGAACCACCGAGCCGGTGGCTACGGTTTTCATTACCACATCGCTCACAAACGGATTTTTTGTTTCGTAAACATCCGGTTTCTTTTTCGATTTAGTGTAGAGGAAAAACAGGGTTCCCCCGAATGCCCCTATCAAAATCACAATTCCGATAATCTTAAATACTTTTTTCATCTCACTGTTTTTTAATTGTTTTTGTTTTCTGAATTATTACGTTTTTTCTTCGCGTATGGCATCAATTGGCTTTATTCTAACGGCGCGGCGTGCGGGAATAAATCCGGCAAAAATACCTGAAAAAACCAGCACCGCGAGCGCTGATACAGCCATGTTGAAGCTGATTTCAGGTCGACGGAAAAATATCTCGTCGCCGCCCGACTCGAGCGCCATATTCAACAATTCAAGCAATCCTACGCCGAGTGTGAGTCCTACATAACCTGCCATAACAGTCAGGAAAACACTTTCGGTTACAATGTGCAGCATTACCTTGCCGGGAGTTGCCCCGATGGCCCGCTGGATACCAATTTCCTGTGTGCGCTCGCGGATAATGACCATCATGATGTTGCTCACCCCAATAACACCGGCCAGCAGGGTGCCGATTCCTACAATCCATGTCAGAATCCGGATGCCGCTAAACAGGCCGTTATATTTTACGTATTCCACTTCGAGGTTAAAAGAACCGATGGCCTGCATGTCGTCGGGCGCCACATGGTGGCGGGCTTTCAGCAGTTCCTTCAACCGATCTTCGACCCGGCTGACAGGTACGCCGGGTTGTGAGGTAACTGAGAAAAAATGGACCACATCTCCCATGTTGTAAGTGCGTTGCATGGTGGAAAACGGAATCATAATGGCTTCATTTTTCTGTCCTCCGTTAAAGGTGATTCGCGTTTCGGGATGCACCACACCTACTACCTGGAAATAAACCCCGTTAATTTTTACATACTCCCCAATTGGATTTTCGCCTTTTTCAAAAAGCACTTCTTCCACCCGCTCACCAATTATGCACACTTTGCGGTTTTGCAGAATATCGATTTCATTCAGCAAACGGCCTTTCACCGGTGTCCACGGATCAATTTTGAAATAATCGGGATAATCGCCTGTGATATTGAAAGCACCGCTCTTTTCGCCCCTGATGGTATTATCGCCGCTGTAGGTGTTCGGGCCAAAAAGCCGTGGAGATAAATATTCCACATCTTTTATGTGGGTTTTAATGTATTCGATATCCGAATTTTCATAATTCCAGGATCTCCCGCGCTGAAACCCTTCGTGAGGTTTGCTGGTGCGCTCGGTCCAGAAGAAAGCTGAATT
>JBMCIT010000179.1:0-3713 GCA_048616715.1 Tangfeifania sp.
ATTGCAGTGCCGGTGTTTAACTCAGCAATATCTTCGCCGCTGACATTAACATTTGCTCCGGTGGTTAGGGCTTTCTTTTGCACACCGTATCCAACTACCACAACTTCATCCACATCAAAAGCTGTACTTTCCAACGCCACGTTTATCTCAGTGCGTTCGTTCACCGGTATTTCCTGTGCCTGCATACCAATGAAAGAGAACTGGATAACTGCCTCTCTGGGTACTTCCAACTGATAATTTCCATCAACATCAGTAACTGTACCTTGTGTAGTTCCTTTTACGACTACTGAAACTCCCGGTAAGGGCTGACCGTCATCTGCGGCAGTAACTGTTCCCGAAAGGGAAATATCCTGCGCAAATGTTCCGAGAGTAAAAAGTGAACATAAAACGAAAAAAAGAATTTTTTTCATAGGACTCGATTTAACATTAACATTACATAAATTTTAAAATGGGCATCGAAAGTGAGGTTTTTTATTATCATATCATTAAATAATAGTGCTACATTAATACTTCATTAAGATATTTTAACTACTACAAAACCACATCAAAATAATTTTGCGCAACTGTTTTTCAGTTAGTTGGGATTCACATGTTTGTGAAAATTTTTACTACCGGTGAAAAAATCCAGGAAAACGGCAGAAGTACGGGTTTAAATATTCGACAGGAAGGTAGAAAGATTTGTCTCGCGCGGAAGATTTAGCTTTTTACGCAGCCTGTAGCGACTAATTTCCACTCCTCTTTCTGTAATGTTGAGCAATACAGCGATTTCTTTTGAGGTTAAATCCATTCGAATGTAAGCACAAAGACGCATTTCACGGGGTGATATTTGGGGATATTTCGATTTCAGGCTTGTGAAAAATTCGTTGTGTACTTCATCGAAATATGTTTCAAATACATGATTTTGCTGTTTGTTATCGATCTCTTTGTCGATTTTTTTCAGAAGGGTATTCAGCTTATTCTTTTGATTTTCTTCATTCCCCTTTTTGTGCAGGCGCTGCAATTCGTTTTTAATTTTTACCAAAAACTGGTTTTTCTGAATGATGCTCATTGTTTGATTGGCCAGTTCTTTGTTTCTGAAAACCATTTCATTTTCGAGCTTCTCATTTTTGAGTTTCATGATTTCCTTTTCGGCCACCAGGCCCTGGTGATGGAATTCTTCAACCCTTGTTTTCAGTTCTGCCATGTGTTTTGCCTGTTCCTTTTTTCTGGCTTTTTCCATGCGGTGAACAATGAACTTCATCAGTGCAAAAACAAAAATCAGAAAAAGAGCCAGGTAAGAATAATAGGCAACCGCAGATGCATACCAGGGAGGTGAAATTCCGAACGCAAAAGTTGAAACGCTGCTCTCTACTCCATATATATTTCGCGCTTTCAGCTTAAAAGTATAATTGCCGGCCGGCAAATTTGTAAAGTCTTTAAAACTGACTTCTGACCAGGGTGACCATTCATCGGAATAATTTTCGAGCAGGTAACTAAATTCAAGCCGCTCTCCGTATTCGAAGAAAGGCGCCGTATAATGAAACCTGAACGCATTTTTTTTGTAAGGAATCGTTAATTCATCTGTTTTTTCAAGATTGGGCAAATACAGGGTGGAATCGATATGTGGCACTTCAACTTTTGTAATGTAAGAGGGAAAAGGTTGGGAATAGGATTTTGTAAATTCGCTTGAATAGAGCCCGAAACCCTGGTCGATTCCCAGGAAAACATACTTTTCGCTGAAAGGGTAAATAAATTCAAATCCATTGACATATCTTTCGTCAAGTTGCTTAAACGGCGATGTAATTTTGGTGTAGGTTAAATCTTCATTTTGCCGCAATACGCCCGATTCATTTTCTGCGATAAACCATATATTGCCTGATTCATCTTCTTCAATGGTGCGCAACTGACTGTTGATTTTCAGAAGGTCAGTCATTTCTTCTGAGATAACAAAAGAATCTTCCGCTTGCCGGTATTCATAAATTCCGTTAACGGTTGATATATAAATTTTGTTATTGTGTTGAAAAAGAATGTTTTGCTTGGTTTTGGGAAGCCCGTTTTCAGCAGTGTAGATTTTTATTTCACTTACACTGTCCGGCTCAGCATTTAAAGTAATTTTAAAAATTCCCTTTGCACCGTGGCTCATCCAGATGTTTCCTGCTTCATCCTGAGCCAAGTAGCGGCTCGATTCATTAAAACCTTTAATCTCTTTTAAAAATCGCCAGCCCGAATCATTTTTTTGCAGTAAAATCAGTCCGTTATAGTGCCCACCCAAAAGAAGGCCGGGGTGGTTTTTTAAACGTATAAATTTCCAGATGCCTTCCACCTCGGTTATTTTTTTGGCCCGGGATCCTTCCACCGCAAAAGTTCCAACATTATGTCCGCAAATCAATTGTCCGTCAAATTCATCCAGGAACCAAACCTGTCCGGTGGTATTTTCTACCAGTTCGAATTCCGCATTGCGGTATGAAAAATTATCGAAAGGCCTGACAAACAAACCCTGGTTGGTGCCAACATACAATTTGTTGTTAAATATGCGGCAGGTATATCCGGTTCCCAGCCCTTCGTTGTTTAAAAGAAAACTAACCGGTGAATTTATTTCAAGGTAATCAATTCCGTTATCCAGACCAAGCCAAAGGTTCTGGCTTTGGTCGGCAAATAAGCTCAAAACTGTATTGTTTTGCAGCCCTTTGTCTCTGTTGATATGCTGAACAATTTCCCCCTCGGTGTTTGTAATTACCACGCCATTCAAAATTGTGCCGTAGGCGAAATAATTATCCCCGATTGAAACACTGCTGAATAATTTATAATTTTCAATGAGTTTATTTGCCGGTGTTGCCCATTTCTCAAGTGTTCCGTTTTCAAATTTATACAATCCGTTTCTGGCTGTTCCCAGCAGGAGCCCGTTTCCTTTATAAGGAAGTATGCTCCAAATCTCTTTGTCGGTCAACTGGCTGTCCCACTTAACTCTTTTCGTTTCGCCGTCAGTGTATTCAAATAAACCAATACCGGGTTCCTGCACAAAAAGACGCTCCCCAACCGGAAAAGAGAAATGAAACCTGCTTTGTGGTTTGATAACTTCAACGGAGTTGTCTTTCAGGATAAAAAGGTAATCGTGCCCCTGAAATACAATTCCGTGAGGGGTTTCATAGATTTTCCAGATGTCATCAAAAGTCGTTATATCCTCAGGTAGTAAATGGCGCAGGCTTTTGTACGATAACCTGCCTTTTTGGTTTTTGACCAGCATCCCGAAATCGTTGAACAATCCTACGTAAATAATACTTTGGTTGCTGGTAAATATTGAACGAACCGGCGAATTATCGGATACTTCAATAAGGTTCCAGTGTAACCCATCGAATTGAAGCACGCCATCGTTATTGGCATAATACATAAATTTCATTTGGTCCTGGGTGATCCCCCAGTTTTGTGTGCCGGCTTTGTAGTCCGCTTTTGCAAAATTGCGAATATGCGGAGTGCCTGCAGTTTTTACCTGCCCGGCAGCATTTATCGATAAAACCAATAATATGAACAATATTGTTTTCTGCACCTGAAATCCAATGTTTAATTAATAACCAAATTTATCTGATTTGGATACCCAATAATTAATATGGTTTAATTTTAATTTAGATTAGCATTTAGGTTTTAATTAAAATAACGGACAAAAGTAAATATAATTGCTTGAAAACTAAAACGAAGTACAGGTTATCTTAAAAAGCCGGCAACAATTATTTCTGATC
>JBMCIT010000180.1:0-3701 GCA_048616715.1 Tangfeifania sp.
AAAAAAAATCGGGATTCCTTTTTCAAGAAACCCCAATTTCATTTCATCATTCAATTTTATTCTGTCAAATCTTTAATCCTTATATTTCTGAATTTAAGCGGCGAGCCGTGCCCCAAAAATCCAATGTACCCTTTTTCGCGCTCGAGCCCCGGGTGATCGCGCCCGTCGAGGGTCCCGTTTTTACTGGCCTCAGCAATGTTGCCTTCCAGTATCACTTCTCCGTTGAGCGTAATTTTGATATCGTTACCTTTCAGCACCACTTCCTGGGTGTTCCAGTCGCCCACCGGTTTCAGAAACCCGCGCTTGGCAGGAATTACGCCGTAAACCGAGCCGTGGTACTGGTATTCGGCAAGGTTGGCATAAATTGGTGCCGTGTTGTCGAGAATTTGTAATTCCATGCCTGCATAAGCTGCGTCACCTTCCAGCGGTGCCCGCACGCCAAGTCCGTTGTTGGCGCCGGGAGTCAATTGAAATTCGAACCTGAAAACAAAATCGCTGTATTCTTTGTCAGTGAATAAATTTCCATGCCCTCCCCTTTTCGGATTCACTATCAGTTCGCCGTTTTCGGCGTAATAATCGGTCTTGTTGCCCTGCCAGCCGTCCAGGTTCATACCGTTAAACAACGATGTAAAACCCTCGGTTTTCTCTTCTTCGGTCAGGCCAATTTTATCGGTATCAATTTCTTTTACGTAAATGTCGCGGAAAGCCAAATCGGTACCGTGTGCCTGCAATTCAATGGTGCCTTTTGGGAAAATGGGCTGGCTGCGGTCCCAGTAGTTTTCAAGCGGTACGTTATCAACCACCAGCTCGCCGTTAAGATAAACCGTTACGTTTTCGCCAATCATTTTAATGCGGAAAGTGTTCCACTCCCCAACCGGGTTATCGGCTACTTTCAGCGGGTCGCTTTCGTATTTCTGGTTGTTGTACAAACCGCCCGATCCCACCTGGGCACCCACATCAACGCGTGATGTATCCCAGATTTGCACTTGCGGTGTTCCGCGCAGATAAATGCCACTGTCGCCGTTTTTGGTAATCCGCCAGTCTGTAATCAGTTCAAAATCACCGTATTCTTTTTTAGAAACGAGATTGGCACCTTTGCCGTTAAAAACAATGGTATTGTCTTTTACAGCCCAGAATTCGTGCATTTTTTTATTGGCTTCTTTTTGTGCTTTGGCGCGTTCGGCTTCGCTCAGTTGCTCAATTTTAATGGGATTACCATCCAACAGCATGCCCTGCCATCCTTCCAGGTTTTCACCATTGAACATGGAAACAAAGCCTTTTTCATCAGGCATGTCGTTCAGATAATTGTTAATATTGATGATGTCGTATTCACTTTCTTCACCTTCCAGTATGGCAGTAACGCGTTTCAGCAATTCCCGCACTTTTTCGCCGGCAAAACCATTCTGGCCGTTGTTATCGGGCAACGCTATCCGCATGATGGAACGCGCAACAGCTTGCTGCAATTCACTGTCATCCAGAAAACCTTCGAGGTAAACAAGCGATAAAAAAGTTTTCAGGTTGCCAATGGCGTTTAGTGCCTGCTTTTTATCGTTTGCATTGGTTGCATAAGGCATTATTTTGCGGTACTGCAGAAGTTTCTGATCGTCAGGCAAATTGGCGGTGCGTACCATTCGCACGAAATTTGAAAAAGCTTTTGAACGGTATTCACCGGTTGAATTTTGAGCCACTTCGTAAAGTGCATCTGCAGCCGAATAATCTTTCCAGCTTGCCAGCGCTTCAAAAGCTGTTTCTTTAAGTGAACCGGAAGAATTGTCGAAATAATCAACCACTGTTTGCAACGCCACATCGCCCCCAATTTCAGGAAGTATGGCAATAATACGTTCTTTTTTTTCGGTTGATTTCAGAGCCTGCAACAGTTTTCCGTTTTCAGTTTGTTCGTTTTCGACACCGCTGGCAGCAGCTACAACAGCAAGTTGTACCTGCCCGGTTTCGTTCTCTCCGTCAACTGAAAGCAGCAACTGAATCAGTTCATCCAGGTTTTCTTCTGTTGAAATATTTTTCAGGGCGCGAACAGCAGCTTCTTTTTCTTCCCTGTTTTGAGACCCGGTAAGAGGCAGAATTTCATTGAAATAAGCATTTCCTGATTTGGCTGCAATTAAATCGATAAAAGCCGCTTTTGTGGCCCCTGAAGTTTTGTCCAGTTGCGCGGCTGCCGGTGCCAGGTGTTTTTGATCGAGTAACCGGAGCAGGGCTGTTTGTGTTGCTTCCAAATCGTTGCCTTCTGCCAAATGGTCAATCAGCAAATCAGAAGCATCTTTCCCCAGTAACCGGACAAGGGCGGAAATCGATTCCTGGCGTACAGATGCCGAAGATGATTCCAGGCTGTTTTTCACAAAATCCACGGCAAAGGAATCTCCTTTTCTGCCCAACATGCCGATGATTTCAGCTTTTACTTCGGCATTGGCCGACTTTGCTTTTTCAACCCACTGGCGGGTGGCTGCAATCCCACCCACATTTTCAGCCAGATTTAAAGCTGAATAGCGAAACGATTTGTTGTTTTTGTCCACCGCATCGAGCAATAATGGCATCGCTTCGTAGCCAAAATGTTTGGTGTAAATGGCGAGTGCTTTTGAATAATTATGCAGTTTTTCGTTTGCTGAATTGGCTTTAAAAACAGCTTTTAGTGCTTTTTTCGATTGCCTGAGCTCGTTATTTTCTGCCAGCCTGTCGGCATAATTCAGAAAACTTTCAGCAGCATGTGTTGGTTCGTATTCAAAGTCAACATCTTTGACGGCGTTCAGCAATAATTTGTAAGAATCCGGATGACCGATAGCGGCCAAAGATTCAAGTGAAACTTTTCTCAGGTTCTTGTTTTCAGTGTCAGCAAAACGGGTAATTTCAGATAAAGCCGTTTTGCATTGCAACTGACCGAGTGCCCGGATCAGTGTTACTTTTGTTTTTTCGTTTGCTTTGGACAGGCCTGAAAGCAGCGCCTTTGCAGCATCTTTTGTTCCAATGGATAAAAGTGCCTGTGTGGCCGGTTCAGACAAATCTTCATCGGCCAAATAAACCTGCAATGCCTTAACAGATTCTTGTCCGCCAACCAGGTTAAGCTGGTTAATCAGGAAAGTAATGACTTCGTTATTTGTTTGTTGCTTTATTGCATCGAGCAATGCTTTTTCAACAAAAATGCGTTCCTTTTCCATTCCGAACGCGCTGGCATACCTTGCCACGCTGTTTATGGCAAAACGAACAGCCGTGTCGTCGCCTTCGCCTGCCGGGGTGAGCAGTTTCCGGAATTTGCTAAATCCTTCCGGGCCTAATTCCACAATTTCGGCCATCACCCGGTCGCGGTGATCTAAATCATCAGTGGGCATCTGCGCCAGAATATCGGCCACTTTGGTGTCCATCGTCCGGTTATCCTGTGCAAAACTTCCGATACTAAAAACGGACAGTATCAGAATCGTTATGAATTGAATTATATTTTTATTCATTTTTTATGGTATTGAAATGTATTTAAATTTTTTTCTTAGCCCCCTTTGGGGGTTGGGGGCTTCTCATTAAATTGACCACGGCGCACGCATTGGTTGATTAATCATCCGGTTGGCGCCTTCATCGTCGATAAATTCAAGTTTATCGGGATCGAAATTCAAAGTGCGTCCCAGCCTTACAGCAATTATTCCCAGGTTCACCAGTGTGGATGACCAGAACCCGTTGGTTTCGTTCAATGCAAATTTCTT
>JBMCIT010000181.1:0-3688 GCA_048616715.1 Tangfeifania sp.
ATGAACTGATAGATGGAGTCTTCGCCAAAAATATCCAGGTCGTAAGCATAAAAATGGCCGGTGTCCAGGAAATCGCTGCCATTCTCAAAATGGCTGAATTTATGCTGAAGCGCTAAAAGTTCGTCATCGGTTATTTTCTTTAGTACCTCAAATTTCTTTTTCTGATTCGAAAACTGAATGTTCTTTTTTATCAGGAAGAAAAACAACAACGTAAATATGCCCGCCGGCACTGCAGTGAACCAGCCGTTCCAGCCCCATATAATAAACGGCAGAATAATGAACACGAAAGCCACCATGCGGTACCAGGCAAATTGTTTTATTTTTTTTGAAGCCTGTTGTAGCTTTTTTGTATAAGTTTCATTTTTCGCCTGGTAAAATTCATGTGCCTGCCTGTTCATTTTAAAGGTAATTATAGTGGTGAAGCAGATGGGTAGAAATAAAAACGGTACTCATCATAATTATAAAAACCAGGAAAATGAGGCCCGCCTGCTGCGCCCGTAAATTGGTTTTTTCAATTTTTGGCCGCCGGGCAATAAAGAAATGGTTCTCTACAAACATCATCAGTTTGTGTGTGCCAAAACCAATGAGCCAGCCAAGCAGTGCCCCGAAAACCAAATCGAGAGGATAGTGTACACCCACATAAATGCGCGAGTAGGAGACCAGCAGTGCCCAAAAAAGCAACAACCCCCAGTAGCCCCGGTTTTTGAAAAGCCGGCTGGTAAATACAAAAAATGCAAAACTATTGGCTGCGTGCGACGAAACAAAACCATATAACCCGCCTTTTCGCAACACATTGTGTACCAGGTGTTGAATTTCGGGATTGTGAACCGGACGGAAACGCTGAATGGTTTCTTTTAGTAAAACCGATAGCTGGTCGCTTAAAACAATGGTAATGGTTAGAAAAATTACAACCAGCCACCATTTGGCTTTGTAATTTTTGAAAATAAAAAAAAGTATGACGAGGTAAAACGGCACCCATGTTTCTTTGCGGGTCACCATCAGCATAATGGTATCCCAAAAGTCGTTGTGAAAACTATTAAGAAACAGGAAAAGTTCGGTGTCTGCTTCCAGTATTTTTTGTATAAATTCCATTTAACTATTCAAAATTTCCCAGATTTTGTCTTTCAGGTGCGGAACGTTGTATCCTGTAACCGATGAAAAGAAGAGGTGAGGAATGCCTTTTAGTTCCGCGCTGATTTCGTTCATTAATTCCTGGTCGAGCATGTCGGCTTTGCTGATGGCCAGAAAGCGTTGCTTGTCGAGCAACTCAGGATTGTACTTATTGAGTTCGTTCAGCAAAACATTGTATTCTTTGGCGTGATTGTCGCTGTCTGCCGGGACCAGAAAAAGCAGCATCGGGTTGCGCTCGATGTGCCGCAGAAAACGCAGTCCCAATCCTTTTCCCTCGTGCGCACCTTCAATAATACCGGGGATGTCGGCCATCACAAAAGATTTTTCCCCGCGGTGCCCTACAATTCCCAGGTTGGGCGTAAGCGTGGTAAAATGATACTCGGCAATTTTGGGTTTTGCCGCTGAAACAACCGAGAGCAGGGTCGATTTTCCGGAACTTGGAAATCCAACCAGGCCCACATCCGCCAGTACTTTTAGCTCCAGTATTTTCCAGCCTTCTTCTCCGTCTTCTCCCGGCTGGGCAAAACGTGGTGTTTGAAAAGTAGATGATTTGAAGTGGTCGTTCCCCAGACCGCCCCTTCCGCCTTTCAGCAATATTTTTTGCTGACCGTGTTCTGTGATTTCAAACAGAAATTCACCGGTTTCGGCATCTTTTGCAATGGTTCCCAATGGAACTTCAATGATTACATCTTCTCCGTCGGCGCCGGTTTTGCGCTGGGCACCGCCTGATTCACCGTTGCCCGCTTTAATGTGTTTCTTGTATTTTAAGTGAAGCAGGGTCCATTTGTTTCTGCTTCCTTCCAGAATTATATGGCCTCCACGTCCGCCGTCGCCACCATCGGGGCCGCCTTTAGGCACAAACTTTTCCCGTCGCAAATGGGCGGAGCCTGCGCCTCCTTTGCCCGATTTGCAATGGATTTTTACGTAATCAACAAAATTTGTTTGTGCCATTTTTCTTCCCCTCTGTTTCTGCCTTCAAAATAAGCCGGATGGCTTTCAGTTTGTTTTTTATGACTGAAGTTTATCAACTACATTTTTCAGTCGCTCTGCAATTTCTTCGATGGTTCCCATTCCGTTAATGCCGTAATGCTTGCCCTGTTTTTTGTAGTATTCAATTAGCGGACTGGTTTTTTCGTTGTACACATTGATGCGGTTCTCAATTACCGACTGATCCTGGTCATCGGCCCTGCCCGAACTTTTTCCGCGACTGAGCAGACGGTCAATCAGTTCCTGTTTTTCTACCTCGAGGCTGAGCATGGCAGAAATGGGTGTTCCGCGTTCTTCCAGTAAATTGTCCAAAGCTTTGGCCTGTGCCACTGTGCGCGGGAACCCGTCGAAAATAAATCCGTTGGCCGAAGTGCTGGCTTCCAGTTTATTTTTAATCATCCCGATTACAATTTCATCAGGAACCAGTTCGCCTTTTTCCATGTAGGTTTTGGCTTCTTTTCCCAGTTCGGTTTCATTCTGCAGTTCGCTTCGTAACAGATCGCCGGTTGAAATGTGGATAAGTCCATACGATTTAATTAAAAATTCTGCCTGGGTTCCTTTTCCTGCCCCGGGAGGGCCAAACAATACTAAATTTAACATGCTGATTTGGTTTTTATTCGTTAATAATTGAGTAAATATCTAACAGATTTCTGCCGTGGCCGTCGTAATCCAGGCCGTATCCAACAATAAAATCATTGGGTATTTCAAGTCCTATATAATCGAGCCGGACCTTTTTTTGAAGAGCGTCGGGTTTTAACAGAAGCGTTGCAACCAATACTTTTTCGGGTTTTAGCTTTTTCAACTGTTCCTGAATGTTGTCGATGGTTATTCCTGAATCGACAATATCTTCGAGCACCACCACGGTGCGGCCTTCAATTTTTTCGTTCAACCCGATAAGTTGCTTAACATTTCCAATGGATTTTGCGCCTGTGTAAGAAGCAAGTTTTACGAACGAAATTTCAGAATCAACAAAGTCGATGCGCTTGTAAAGCTCAGCAGCAAACATAAACGAACCGTTTAAAATGCAAATGAATAGCGGATTTTTTCCAGCCAAATCTTTATTCATCTGATCCGCTATTTTTTCAACTGTCGCCCTGATTTTTTCATAAGGAAGAAATAACGCAAAGGTTTTATCGTGAATTTTAACTTGTTTCATTACCTGCAAATTAATTTTTATAAGTAGCGTAAATACTGTAATTTCGTTTGAGAATTAAAATTCACAAAATAACAAAACAAATTGATTAACTGAAAATTTTTAGTTTACAAAGATGGAAGCAAAAGTAAGTATTATCATGGGAAGCACGTCCGATTTGGATGTGATGTCGAAAGGAGCAAAGTTGCTCGAAGAGTTGGAAATACCGTTTGAGATGAATGCCCTTTCGGCACACCGCACCCCCGACGAGGTGGAGAAATTTGCCAAAGGCGCAAAAGACCGCGGTATAAAAGTAATTATTGCCGGGGCCGGAATGGCCGCCCATCTTCCGGGCGTAATTGCAGCCATGACCCCGCTGCCGGTGATTGGCGTTCCGATAAAGGCCAGCCTCGAAGGGTTCGACTCAATTATGTCTAT
>JBMCIT010000182.1:0-3686 GCA_048616715.1 Tangfeifania sp.
GAAACAGAACCGGAACAACTGGTTGTTAACCTGCGCGAAATGGATTGTACCACTTTTGCAGAAAATTGCCTCGCTATTGCAAAAACCATACAATCGGGCACACATACATTTGAACAGTTTACGCAGGAACTGAAGGACATTCGCTACCGAAACGGAAACATCGATGGTTACCCTTCGCGGCTGCATTATTTCAGCGACTGGATTTTTGACAACCAGCAAAAACGGCTGATAAAAGACGTTTCAAAAGAAATTACCGCAACTCCTTATGATAAAGATATTGATTTTATGAGCACACATCCCGGCAGCTACAAGCAACTGAAAGACAGTACTTCTTTGGTGGAAAAAATTGCTGAACAGGAAAAGGACATAAACTCAAGGCAATATTTTTATATTCCTGAAACCATAATTACAGAAGTTGAAAACCAACTTATGGATGGCGACATTGTGGGAATAACAACCAGTGTTGAAGGACTTGATATTTCGCATGTCGGAATACTCGTCAGAAAAGCAGGCCGCATTCATTTAATGCATGCATCGTCGCTGGCCGAAGAAGTGGTAATTTCTGAAGAAACACTGGAAGGGTACCTGCTGAACAGCAAACCGGCTACCGGAATTATGGTCGCCCGTCCGCTATAATTCGGGCTATAAATCAATCATTGCTTTTATGGCATTGTCTTTATAACCTTCCACAATGTCGAAAGCAGTGGGAGATTCATCAAGTGTAAAATGGTGGGTAACCATTTTTTCCACATCGGCTTTTCCGCTCACTACCAAATCGATGGCCTCCTCAACACAATGGTTTTGGCGGCGGACATTGATAACAGTTACCTCTTTCCGGCGCATTACATCCATATCGAAAGTATATTGGGCAGACGGCGGAATGCCCACCAAAACAAGTTTACCTCCCGGCTTCAGTATTTTCAGTGAATTATCAATGGCATCCTGTTCCCCGCTGGCTTCGAAAACCACATCGACAAGCGATTCTTCCTGCCGGATTACTTCATCTTCAACATTTTGTTTTTCAGGATTGATAAGATAACGAACTCCTATTTCACGGGCTTTTTGCAATCGGTAATCAAGCGGCTCAATCATTCCGGTATTGGTAATTCCTTCGGCGAGCAGTTTTAACAAGATACTCAGTCCAATCGGACCGGCGCCAAAAATGGCAGTCGAAATGTCTTTGTTTTCAATCTGTGCAAGACTGACGGAATAAACGCCAATGGAAAATGGTTCGATTAAGGCAGCCTGCACCGGATTTAATTTGCCCGTAACCGGGAAACAGGTAAACGAAGGCATTACAATGTACTCTCCCAGGCAACCTTCCAACTGCCCGGGGCACCCGAGAAACCGGTTGTTCCGGCAGGTGTGTGGCCGGCCTGCCAGGCACTGATCGCAGTGGCCACAATGCACCGCAGGATCGATAACCACGAGGTCTCCGATATCAACATTCGCAACATCGTCTCCTTTTTCAACGATAACGCCCGAACACTCGTGCCCAACCGCAAAGGGATACTGAACTACCTGGCTCCCGATTTTTCCTTCTGAATAATAATGAATGTCGGAACCACAAACTCCAATCGATGACAATTTAATTTTTACTTCATTGTTGTTTTCTATTTCCGGTTCCTTAATATTTTGCATCTGCATTTTTCGGATACCTGTCAGTACAATCTGCTTCATTTTTTTTAAATTTTTATACCGCTAAAATTGAATATTTTTCCTTTTCACGAATCCTGCCCTGTCCCGTTACTTAATTATTTTAATAAGAAAGAGAAAGTTCATTAACAATTTCGATACTACTTAGTCCAATTAAAAATAATGCCCTAAAATTACAAAAATAAATAAGGTATATTCTATAACATATTATCAACTAAATGCCTTTATTAATCAAAAAGTTACGCATTAATGAAATACAATAATTAACAATTTTTAATATTTTTTTTTAAATGAATTACAATCGAAACATATTTATACTATATTAGCAATTCATTAATTCAATGTAAATTAATTGTTATTTGAAACACTACCTTTTCTCTGTTAAACCAATAAATTTTCAGGTCTAACTAAACTAAACTATGAACAATCGGGTTATCGCCACCAATGGTAACCCGTTTTTTTTTATGCTTTTTTTCGAAGATTATATTTAAAACGAAAGTAAAAGAAAATCCCTGCCGACCCCAGTCCAACAAGGTATCCGTACCAAATTCCCTGCGGCCCTGCACCGAGCAAAAAAGTAAAAACATAGCTGGTAGGAACTCCAATCAGTAAATAAGAAATGAATGCCATAAACATGGGAATTTTCACATCTGCCATTCCGCGTAGCGCACCGAGCATACTCACCTGCAACCCGTCGAATACCTGGAAAATGGCTGCCACAATCAAGAGCTGCGCTGCAATTGCAACCACGTCGGTATCGGATGTAAAAAGCAATGGCAGGTAAGACTTTGCCAGAATAAAAATGATTCCCATTGCCGACATAAAAAATAAAACCAGGTGAGTTGAGGCCCATGCAGCTTTTCTGAGGGAAATAAAATCACTTTCACCCATTTGGTGGCTGATGCGAATGGTAGTCGCCTGCGAAATCCCGAGCGAAATCATATAAGTAAATCCGGCCAGCCCGATAGCAACCTGGTGCGCTGCAAGGGGGGTTTCGCCCAGCCAGCCCATCATAACTGCCCCGATACTAAAAGTAATGCCTTCCACAACTATTTGAAATGCAATGGGAATTCCAATCCGCAAAACAGCAATAAACCGGATTTTCTGAAAAGCTACCTTCCGGGCACGACTGAAATATTTCCGGAAACGCGGAAGTTTGATGATGTAAACAACAAACATCAGGGGCATCACCAGCCTCGATACCAATGTGCCGATTCCCGCACCAACCAAACCAAGTTCAGGAAAACCAAATTTTCCGAAAATCAAAACATAATTCAAAAGTATATTAATCAGGTTGGCTGTGAGCGTAATCTGCATGGCAATTTTTGTATTCCCGATTCCTTCAAAAAACTGTTTTACCGAAAAAAAAAGCATGAAAGGCAGGTAGGAAGCGCAAAGTAAAAGATAGTAAGGTCTTGAAAGTTCCAGCACATCTTTGGTCTGTCCCAAAAAGGGCAACAGAAAATAGGCTCCAAACATCAGCACAGAAAGCAGCACGGCAGCAATCATGTGGGTGAGCACGCCATTTTTTAGCCAGATTACCACCAGCTCAGGTTTGTTGTTTCCAAATGCTTTGCCAACCAGGGGAGTTATTCCGTAGGTGATTCCCATTCCGAAAAACATTCCGATAATAAATACATTGTTGGCAAAAGCAGAAGCGGCCAGTTCAACTGTACCCACGTGGCCCACCATCATATTATCGACCAGTTGCACCAAAACCTGCCCTATTTGTGAAAGGACAACCGGAAAGGCAAGGTGGAGGTTGCGTTTGTAAAATGGAATGTATTCCGCCAGTTTCATGGCGCCAAAGTTACATTTTTGATTCAGATGGAGAACCAGAAACTGACTTTGAGCATAAAAGCATTTTGCGCTTCAACATTCGATATTCCTTTAAAACTGTCGAAAACCGATGGTTCATATCTGCTTTCGTAGCGCGAGCGGGTGTTCGTCCATACAAAATAAATTGTTGAACCGGTTTTATATTCCCACCTTGCCACAAAATTTGAGCGAAATTCCTGAAAGTTGAAATC
>JBMCIT010000183.1:0-3679 GCA_048616715.1 Tangfeifania sp.
AATTTCATGATAGAGAGAACATGTGTAACGGACAGACTTCGAAATTCTGATGATTAAGAAAGGAGTAAAATTTTAGTGTGCCCGGGCTCACCGGGATGAGGTATGGGGTGGGACCCTTAATTGAACCATTATATCTCATGTCTTTTTTTTGTCGTGGTACAAAAGTCAGCATTTATTAAGTTGCAGAAAAGAGTGTTTTTACGCAAAATTTTTGCGTAAATCTACGTGAGTTTTATACGTAGATTTACGCATGTGCAACACTTGAATACCTCTTTATCAGGCATAAAAAAACCGCTCCAAACGGAGCGGTTTTCAAATGTATCTTATTTTAAAAAGAATTTATTTGATGTTAGCCTGTGCGGCTGCTACCCGTGCGATTGGTACACGGTAAGGAGAACAACTTACATAGTCCATGCCAACCGAGTTGCAGAACATTACAGAAGAAGGTTCCCCGCCGTGCTCACCGCAAATACCAACTTTAAGGTCGGATTTTACGCTGCGGCCTTTATCAACACCCATTTGTACCAGCTGACCAACGCCTTCCTGGTCAAGTACCTGGAAAGGATCGTTTTTCAGGATACCCTTTTCAATGTAAACAGGCAGGAATTTACCTGCGTCATCTCGTGAGTAACCAAAGGTCATCTGGGTAAGGTCGTTTGTTCCGAATGAGAAGAACTCAGCTACTTCGGCAACTTTGTCGGCAGTTACTGCAGCACGCGGAACTTCAATCATTGTACCCACAAGGTAGTCGACTTTGGCGCCTTTTTCTTCGAAAACTTTCTGTGCAACTTCGTGAATAATGTCAGCCTGCAATTTCAGTTCTTTAACAGTACCAATCAGCGGAACCATAATTTCCGGACGTGCATCTACACCTTTTTGTTTCAGGTTAACAGCAGCTTCGATGATTGCGCGTGCCTGCATTTCTGTAATTTCAGGATAAGTATTTCCCAGGCGGCACCCGCGGTGTCCGAGCATCGGGTTGAATTCATGAAGGTCGTCAACCAGTGCTTTAACTTGCTCAACCGAAATTCCCATCTCTTTTGCCATCTCTTTCTGATTGGCTTCTTCGTGCGGTACAAATTCATGTAATGGCGGGTCGAGCAAACGGATTGTTACGCCAAATCCTGCCATTGCTTCAAGAATACCTTCGAAATCTTCGCGCTGGTAAGGCAATAATTTACCCAATGCTATACGTCTTTCCTCTTCATTGCTGGCAAGAATCATTTCGCGCATTGCTTTAATGCGGTCGCCTTCAAAGAACATGTGTTCTGTGCGGCAAAGGCCAATACCTTCGGCCCCAAATTTTCTTGCAACTTTTGCATCATTCGGAGAATCCGCGTTGGTACGTACTTTCATGCGTGCAAACTTCTCTGCCAAATCCATAATTTTAGCGAAATCACCGC
Organism: Tangfeifania sp.; assembly: GCA_048616715.1. Lineage (GTDB taxonomy): Bacteria > Bacteroidota > Bacteroidia > Bacteroidales > Prolixibacteraceae > Tangfeifania. Next base: position 1,404 of record JBMCIT010000183.1, read on the forward strand.
TCATTTCAGGATTTTTGGTATCTATTTTTCCTTCGTAAACTTTTCCGGTAGAACCATCGAGAGAAATCCAGTCGCCCTCTTTAAATTCTTTTCCGTCGATAGTCATTATGCGGCTTTTGTAATTTATTTTTACAGCGCCGGCTCCCGATACGCAGCATTTACCCATTCCGCGGGCAACCACAGCAGCGTGAGAAGTCATTCCTCCGCGGGCGGTTAAAATACCTTTGGCAATATGCATTCCTTCAAGGTCTTCAGGAGATGTTTCAACACGTACTAAAATCGTGGTGTCGAAATTCGAAGCTTCGTCGGCAAAGAAAACAACCTGGCCGGTGGCAGCACCCGGAGATGCCGGCAAACCTTTGGCAACCACATTTGCCGATTTAAGTGCTGAAGGCACAAAAACCGGGTGAAGCAGCTCATCGAGTTTGTTGGCATCGATTCGCGACAATGCAGTTTTTTCGTCAATTTTTCCCTGCTCAAGCATATCGACGGCAATTTTTACCATTGCCGCGCCGGTGCGTTTTCCGTTACGTGTTTGCAACAGCCACAATTTACCTTCCTGAATGGTAAATTCAAGGTCTTGCATATCTTTATAATGATCTTCCAGTTTTTGCTGGGTTTCATTCAGTTGTTTGAAAATTTCAGGCATTGCTTCTTCCAGCGATGGAAATTTTGTGGATCTTTCTACGTCGTCTACTCCCTGGAGTTCTGCCCATTTTTTTGAACCTGAAAGTGTAATTTCCTGTGGTGTACGGATTCCGGCAACTACATCTTCCCCCTGTGCGTTAATAAGGTATTCACCGTTAAATACATCTTCGCCGGTAGCGGCATCGCGCGTAAATGCAACACCTGTAGCTGAGCTTTCACCCATGTTGCCAAATACCATTGCCTGCACGTTTACGGCTGTTCCCCACTCATCAGGGATTTGCTCCATGCGGCGGTAGTAAATTGCCCGCGGATTATTCCAGCTGTTGAATACTGCGCCTATCGAACCCCAAAGTTGTTCCCACGGATCAGTCGGGAAATCTTTTCCGGTTTCTTTTTTTACTGCATCTTTAAATCGTTTTACGAGTTCCTGCAGGTCTTCAGTAGTAAAATCAGTATCCAGCTCAATGCCTTTTTCTTCTTTCAGTTTTTCAATGATTTCTTCGAACGGATCACTTTCTTCCTTGCTGGCTGGTTTCATTTCCATTACAACATCGCCATACATTTGAATAAAACGACGGTATGAATCCCATGCAAAACGTGCATTGCCAGTTTTTTTTGTAATGCCTTCCACTGCATCGTCGGTCAAACCAAGGTTTAAAACAGTATCCATCATTCCCGGCATTGAAGCGCGGGCACCTGAGCGAACTGAGAGTAAACACGGGTTTTCCTTATCGCCGAATTTTGTCTCGGTCAGTTTTTCAACATGTGCAACTGCAGCTTCAACTTCAGGCTTGATTGTTTCAAAGGTTTTTTCCTGGCCCACTTCGTTGTACATCGTACAAACTTCGGTGGTAATTGTAAACCCCGGAGGAACCGGTACACCAATTAAATTCATCTCGGCTAAATTTGCACCTTTTCCACCAAGCAAATTCTTCATGTTAGCTTTACCTTCGGCTTTTCCTGCACCAAAAGTATATACATGTTTTGTCATAAACTTTATTATTTATAGTTATTAAAATTAAAATATTTCAAAAATCAGGTTGCTAAAGTAACTCTATTTTTTTATACCAGAAATATCAAACCAATATTCCATAACAGGTTTCTGGATAGGTTTGTTGTTGAAAATTAGAGTTTTATTAACTTTCATATTAAAAAATTGTAAATAAATATTTAACGAAAAAATGACTATGAAGGTAAAAAACAGTATTTTTCAGAACCCGAATAAATCACATTTTTTAAAATTGAATGCAAATATATTTCATTCGGGATGAATTCAAAGATTTAGTGTCTGTTTTATCTGATTGAATATGAACTATTAACATTCTTTAACTTTGATTTGTAGATGTTAACTTGATAATGATATACTTTTGCAGGTATCAGTTAGATGTTAATGTGTTTTTTCATAGAAAATAGATTTGGTTAGGTTAAAAAAACAGGAATGAGTTTTCATTCCTGTTTTTTTCTGCCAAAATTTCATCCTTTCAAAAGCTTTTCAGCAATTTTTTCCTCAAAAATATAATTAATTGCGACAATCTGTCTTTCAGTTGTTTATGGTTCGTTTGTTGTAACTTCGACAACACAAAAATCTTTATGATATGAATTTAAATAACTTTACAATAAAAGCACAG
>JBMCIT010000184.1:0-3670 GCA_048616715.1 Tangfeifania sp.
TGGGTGAGGTAAACCAGTTCGGTGGCCAGCATGCCGACCCCGGCGCCCATGAATATATCCGAAATCCAGTGAGCATTTTTCGACACACGCATTAATCCAACGGCTGCTGCTGTGGAATAAGCCCCTATACTGTACCACGCATTGATATCGCCGTACTCGTGATGCATAAAATGAGCCAGTGAAAATGCGGTGGCTGTGTGTCCCGACGGAAATGCCCGGGTCCCTCCATCCGGTCGTGTAACCTTGGACCATGTTTTCAGCCGGTCGACAAAAATACCGTTCAGAATAAAAGATTTTGCGACGATGGCAGTGCGGTTGCCAAAATTATTTTCCCCTTTTATTCCTGCAAGATTTAGTGCATAAACTGTTGCCAGCGGAGCGTACTGAATGTAGTCGTCCGTATGGCCCCGGTAGGCATAGTTTTCCTGAGCAAAATCACGCACCGATTCTTTCAAACCAGTCATGAAATGCAGCGCGGTTCCCCCGGAAATCAGAAGGGCAGGGGCGATGTAGGGTTTTAATCCTTTTCGTTCATGAGGATAACGGAAATTGAGTTGGTGAATGGAATCGGTATGAAAAAATGAATTATTAACGATAAAAAGTTTTTTTGCACGAATGTCGCTTTCGAAAGTTTTTTCTAAGTGGGAATTATTATGATTGATTGTTGCTGAATAAACGGTGACAGAAGGTAAAATCAGCAAAATATACATTAAAAAAGATTTATTCATTTTTCAGAAGAGGAGTATAAAAGATTTTAGATTTTAATTTTCTCATTTACCACTTTCTCCACCAAATGCGCAATTTCAATATATTCTTTTGCTTCTTGTTCTGAAGGTGTGTAAAGATCTCCGGGATAACGAATTTCAACACCAAAATCGCTTAAATTTTTTGGATCAATTCCTGCAAAGTCTGAATCAAAATCTTCACATTCAGAAAGTAAGAATTCAATGTTGTGAGTTTTTTTTATTTCTTTCCCATTGCTTATTAAATAGGCTTTCAGGTATTTTTCAACTGCCTGCTGACAATGAAAACAAACGGAAGAAAGTGCCACCATTTCAAACTCAGTTAGTTTTTTTACTACTAAAAGATCCTCGTTTGCTTTGTTCATCCATTGAACAACAAATTCTCTCGTTGCCTCATTCATAAATCGATGCCTTCTTTTAGAATTGATTTAATTATGTGTCCGGTTATCTCTTTTTTATTTTGAATTTCATCCTCGCTTTGGATTAAAATATCTGCTGGTATTTTATGTTTTGCCAACTTTTTCCTTAACATCGATTTATAATTTCTTTTTGTTTGAATATCAATCGAGTCCCTGGTAATTATTAAAAAATCGTAATCGCTTTCTTCTGAACCTTCCATTCTGGCCCTTGACCCAAACAAAAGAATGCGGCTTTCCGGAATCAAATTGTAGGTGGAATCCTTTATTAGTTTTATAGCATCATGATTGTTAACTGCCATTTTTTATTTTCAAAGTTATTAATTTTTCTTTTTCAAGATACAGTTCATAAAAAAACCTGCTTCGTTGGTACGAAACAGGTTTTTAAAATTATATGAATACTAATTTCATGTTTTTACATCAGGAAGCTCAGCAAGATACCGGCTGCCACTGCCGAACCGATAACTCCTGAAACGTTGGGTGCCATAGCGTGCATCAGCAGGTGGTTGGTCGGGTCTTCCTTCAGTCCCATGTGCTGCACCACGCGGGCGCTGTCGGGTACTGCCGACACACCACAGGCGCCAATCATCGGGTTGATTTTGTTGTTCTTTTTCATGAAAACATTCATGAGCTTGGCTGCTGCAACACCACCGGCGGTGGCAATTACAAACGATGCAGCTCCCAGTCCGAAAATCTTAACCGATGCCGGGTTCAGGAAAACATCGGCCTGGGTGGATGCTCCAACGGTGAGCCCCAGCAAAATGGTAATGGTATCGATTAATGCATTGCTTGCTGTAGTGGCCAAACGCCTGGTTACACCTGATTCTTTCAGCAGGTTCCCAAAGAAAAGCATTCCCAGCAGAGGAAGTGCCGACGGGGCAATATATGCCGTAAGCAGAAGCCCGACTATGGGGAACAATATTTTTTCAGGTTTTGAAACTGCGCGCGGAGGTTTCATTTTTATCCGGCGCTCTTTTTTCGATGTCAGTAATTTAATTACCGGCGGCTGAATTACCGGTACCAGCGCCATGTATGAATAGGCGGCAATTGCAATGGGGCCGATGAGGTTTCGTACCGTTTCGCCATTTGCCATCACATTCAGCCCGTTGGCCAGTTTCGAGGAAATGAAAATTGCAGTCGGCCCGTCGGCGCCACCGATGATACCGATTGCACCAGCTTCGGGCGGTGCAAATCCGAGGTAGATGGCTCCGAGAAATGTAAGAAAAATACCGATTTGTGCCGAAGCGCCGAGCAGCATCAGTTTGGGGTTCGAAATCAGCGACGAGAAGTCGGTCATGGCGCCAATTCCCAAAAAGATAAGTGGCGGGTACCACCCCTGTACAACTCCCTGGTATAAAATATTGAGCACCGAGCCGGGTTCATAAATTCCAAGTTGCAGGTTGAAATCAGCTACCTGGAACATGGGAATATTCCCGATAAGGATTCCGAATCCGATGGGGATAAGCAGCAGCGGCTCAAATTCGTAACGGATGGCCAGGAAAATAAAAATCAGTCCGATGACCATCATTACAAGGTGTTTCCAGGTAACGTTGGCAAATCCTGAAAATTCATAAAAATTGAACAATCCGGAAACCGCACCGCTGTAATTTTTATACGTAAAGCCGTCACCTGTAAGGTTTCCATCCTCAGAAAGGTAAAGTACGCGTTCGGGTAATTCCACTACTTCCCTTTCGGTTATGTAATCGGTTGATGAAACGCTCGGGTCGGTATTTTTTCGCAGGTGGGTAACTGTTACCGGGTTGAAATCGAGGATAACTTTATCGCCTGAAATCCGGTAGCGGCCAGTGTAACGCTGCTTGGCCGAATCGAGCACAAAAGTATTGTTGTCTTCAAAACCAAACGTTTTGTAGCGTTTCTGGGTAGCCGGTTTTTCATCCGGGTCGGCGGTTTTCGGATCGTAGGTAGCTTCTGTTACGTACCCTTCGTTTCGGGTCACCCATTTTCCGTCGGTCAATTTTTCTGAAAGACTTTTATCCTGGCCGCTGACTGCGAACACAGAAAAAAGCATGAGTAACAGTAATGGCAGTTGAAATTTATACTTCATTTTAAATGAATTCTGAACGGTTAACCAATTTCCATGATAACGTCGTCCTGCTGAACGGCATCACCCACTTTTGCTTTAATCGATAATACTTCGCCTCCCCGGGTGGTTTGCACCTGGTTTTCCATTTTCATGGCTTCCATTACCAGCACGTTTTGTCCTTCGGAAACCACGTCTCCAACCGATACATTCAATTTCAGAATGGTGCCCGGAAGTGGTGCAGTAACTTCGTGTTTGCCGGTGGTTTCTTTCTTTTTGATTTGACCTTCGCCCGGCATTTTTTCAATTGGTTTGCGAATGAGGCGCGGCGTTTTCGAAGCTCTTACTTCGCTGTTGATTTCCACTTGGTAAATGGTGCCGTTAACATCCACTTCGGCAACATTTTCTTCCATGTCACGAATATGCACTTCGTAATCATTTCCGCTGATGGTGAATTTATATCTTTTCAT
>JBMCIT010000185.1:0-3651 GCA_048616715.1 Tangfeifania sp.
GTTTTATCCCACGCTTCGTAACTGATGAGCGGCCCGCACTCAGTCATTCCGTAACCAATAGTAAACGGAAATTTGATGCGTCTGAAAAACTTTTCAACATCGGCGCTCAGTGGTGCTCCTCCAATCACAATTTCGAAAAAACGTCCGCCAAAAGTATCGGTCAGTTTTTCTTTTATTTTTTTGAGTATCAGGTCTGAAATAAATGGCATTTTCAGTAAAATCTTCATTACCGGTTTTTCAATGGTCGGCAAAATCCGCTTCTTGTAAATTTTTTCTATTACCAGCGGAACCGATAAAATAAGGTGGGGACGCACAGCTCCGAAAACTTCTGTAATTACTGCAGGCGAAGGAATTTTGTTTAAAAAAGTAATGTGACAACCCAGGGTCACCGGAAATAAAAATTCGAACAGCAAACCATACACATGCGCCATGGGCAGAAAAGAAACGATTTTATGACCCGGTTCCAGCGGCATGTGTTCCTGCGCATAAACAATGTTTGAAACCAGGCTCCTTTCAGGAATCATCACTCCCTTTGTAAAACCTGAGGTTCCTGAAGTGTAAGAAATGATGCAGGTCTGCTCCGGTTCCCATTCAACAAACTCAAACTGATGTTTTTCGAGCTTATTCTTTTTATAATAATCAAATGCATCGGCCAGTTTGTATTTAAAGTTTTCATCTTTTGCTGCATGCAGCGAAAAATCTTCGAGCACTACTACGGCCCGGAGTTCCTCAGCGTTGTCAAAATTAATTTTTCCAAGCAGCGATTTTGCACCGATAACCAGTTTCGACTCTGAATGGTTAATGATGTGATTGGTGTTGCTTTCATTAAAATCGGGCAAAACCGGTACAATTACAATACCCGAAGAGACAGCCGAAAGAAAAACCGCTCCCCAGTGTGCTGAATTTCTTCCGAGAACAGCAATTTTATCACCCCGCTGTAAGCCAGTAAGTTGATAAAATAAATGCAGAGATTTTATGATTTCTGCGACATCCGAATATTTAAAATCTTTTCCTTCATAATCGGTAAAGGCCATTTGTTCCCAGTTTGAACGAAAAGCCTTTGTGTAAAGATTTGATAATGTACTGTTTGCCATCGAATTTTATTTTACAGTTTGTTCAAAATTAGAAAAAATTGGATTAAATCAATGTTTTTTTTAAATAACCCTTGATTAACCACTATTAATAAAAGGCTTTGTTTAAATATTTAACTTTTATTAACATATTTAATTAATAACTGATTTAAAGCACTTTATGTTGTTAATTAGTGTTAAAGTTTGTTTTTCAACAAAAATATATAAACAAATATCTTTTTCGTTTTTTATAGTGCTGAAAGTTTATAAAGCAGAAATTGAAAAATTAAAATTCAGAAATCATGAAAACAATGAAAAAAGCATTATTAACAACAGTACTTTCGGTTTTGGCAGCAGCAGTATTTGCTTCAGGAAATTTAAAAGTAAACATGTCGCAAGCCGAATCGGAAAAAGCAGTGGTAGAAGCGACAAACGCCAGGATGGAATTATTTAAAGTTGAAGTTCAGGATGAGTTTGGTGATGTGGTATATTCAAAATCCACAAAAACACAGGCGGAAAATTACAAAATGAAATATGATTTTTCAGCACTTGAAGACGGAACTTATTTCTTGAATGTAAAACATGGTAATGAATATTATCAGAAACGTTTCCGCCTTGAAAGGGGAGATGTTGAGGTGATAAGCCAGAGAAAAGTGGCAGAACCGTTTTTCATTCAGAAAGGCGATAAAATAAAAATGTCGTACCTCAATTTTCCGCAGGAAGAAACGAGCATCCATGTTTACGACAAAAGTGGCTTGCTCCATGAACAGACACTGGAAAATGAATTTGCAATACACAAAGCGATTGACCTTTCAGAACTGAGGCCGGGAGATTACAAAATTGTATTTGCTACAGGGTTAGATATTTTCGAACATGATGTAATTGTGGAATAACCAGTAATTTTTAAGTTGAAGCAAAAGCCGGTTCAGAATTGAACCGGCTTTTTTTTGTTTGCCCTTTTCCTGCTTTTCCTTTCAATTAAAATGCTTCTTCATTAAAATCACAATTCTGGCAGGTTCAGGCCTAAAATGTTGTATTTCGTGTTCAAAAATCAGGGTTTTAGGGAAATGGCCCTTAAATCCTGCATAAATCTCATTTAAAACAGTAATTTTGAACTGAATTGTTTATGCAGAATTGATTAACAACTACGTCCTTAGTTTCTCTCCGCATTCAAATGCAAATGAAAGCCGGTAAACCCCGGCTTTTTGAATGGCAGCGAATAAAAATCAGATAAGTTTTATTTTCTCGCCCATTATCTCAATTAAATCACCGGCCCGCAACTTGGCTTTTTTTCTGAACTCAGGTTCTCCGTTTAACAGCACTTCACCTTCATCAACAAGTATTTTTGCATGCCCGCCGGTTTCGGCTATGCCCGTTATTTTAAGCAGTTTTATTAGTTCAATGTATTCCGATGTCAGTTCAAATTCCATCATTATAAATTCAGTTTTCGTTTGATTTTTTTTGGAATGGCATCTTTGTGCACCATAATCGCTATGGTTTTTAGTTTTACGTAATTTTCAGTCATGTGCAGATAACCTCCAAAATCGTTACTTTCCGGGCCCCACGAATTTTTGGTGTAAAAAGCGCTCTGTCCGTCATCGTTTGTTGAAAGTCCTACTACGTGCATCAAATGATCATCGGTTGTGCTGCGGTCGTAAAAAGTTTCCTGGCGCATTTGCTGGTCAATTTTTCCGCTTTTTTTATTCCATTCAGCTTCGCCGTTTTTGTGGGCAAATGTTTTCTCGCTGGTATCGCCGTCCCAGCAAAAAGTGTAGCCGTTTTCAATGGAATGGTACATTACTTCCATCAACTCATCGATGGGCAGGTTGTAATAGAGTGCATGCGACCAGTTATCGGGCACTTCCAGCACAAACGGTTTATAAAAAGGGTGGTGAGAAAAGGAAGCGAGTTCCACATAGTCGGATGGGTCAATATCGAATTTCTCCCTGAACTCATCCGGGGAATAATTTCCATCATCGGTTTTTACGTTATTGGGAACCTGCCCGAGGTGTTCTTTCAAAATTGAATCCAACGATTTCAAATTGCTGATATCGAATTTTCTGCGCTTTTTGTTGAGGCTGGCAACTTCTTTGCTCAGTTCGTTTTCCAGGTCGCGGTGCCGGTACCTGCCGTCGTCGGTTTTTCCAGGAAAAGCCGCCTGCGAAACCATTCCGTGTTCGCGCAAAACATCAATCACGTCGTGTGCCTGGCCGCCCTGCCCGAAGTTATTGTTGCCGTGATACAGCAAATACTGGCGGGCTTTGTTTTTATAGGCATAATACACAAAATACATTTCCGACAAATCGGTTTCAGGAAATCCTTTTCGCATAATTTCAGATTCAAGAAAACTGGTAGTGGCAAAACTCCAGCAGGTTCCGGTGCTTCCCTGGCTGATAACCGGGGTGTGTTTCACCTCCTTCTTAATCGAATATGAACCCGGATTATTTCTGGCTTGTGCGGTTAGTACAACAAAAAAAATAGAAATTAACAGCAGTGCAATTTTTTTCATATCAGTTATTTATATGTAAATCGTCTTCCAAATCGGTAAGGCAGAACATTTTACCCGCCACCTTAAATACCA
>JBMCIT010000186.1:0-3648 GCA_048616715.1 Tangfeifania sp.
CATCTACGAAGATATAATTAATCTTTTTCTATTTCAGGGCAGATAATTAAAAAAAACGGCTGTGCATATTTTTTCATAAGCTAATTCCTGAAAAATTTTTCAATACGGAATGAATGTTATATTTTGTAAAACATACCCAATTTCATCAAAATAATGTAAATTGACAAAAAAGAACTGATTATGAGTAATGCATTATTATCTTATTTAAATAAGCGGCTTGGAGAAGAAAATTCAATGGATAATACAATTGGACCTCCCGGCCCGGTAATTACAATATCGCGGGAAGTTGGGTGCAACGGAGTAAAACTGGCCCACAAAATTGCAAAACGTTTGAATAAAAGAAACCCGGAAAAAGACTGGAAAGTATTGAGTAAGGAGGTTTTTTATAAAAGCGCCAAAGAACTGGATGTTGAGCCGGAAAAAGTACAGCGGGTTTTTAAGCAATCTGACCGCTATGTTTTTAATGAAATTCTGGATGCATTCAGCAGCAAAAAATACAGAAGTGAAAAAAAGATTGTGAAAACAGTGAATGATGTTATCAAAACGTTTTCGAAAGACGGATTTTGCATCATTGTAGGCCGTGCCGGTCACATTATCGCCCACGATATAAAAAATGCGCTTCACATGCGACTGGTGGCCCCGCTCGAGTACCGGATAAAAACCATTATGGAAAACAATCATCTGAACCGGGAGGAAGCAATTGATTTTATTGAGAAAGTAGAAAACGAGCGACTGTCCTTCCGTAAATCCATTGGAAAAGTAGAATACGAGGAAGACATGTTCGACATGTTTCTCAATCGTGCTTCATTCGATGATGAAAAAACCATCGATTTGATTGAAATGGCCATCGAAAAGAAAAATATTCTGGGTGATTACAACTCCCGGATACATTACTATTAGCAGTAATTCTGAAGGTCTAAAAAATTAAAACAACTTTTCCGAAGCCTGAAGTCCTTTTTTCAGGTCGTAACCGGTCCAGTCAATTTCACCGATGAATGGTTCAAAACAGTTTTTCTTTCCATATAAGAAATCATTCCCGCGTTCGGGCAAATTGTAGCACATCATTGGGTGCATGGTGAATATGGTTTTTTCCAGGCGAATGTTGCCGGTGGCTTCGCGGGCATGGTTTCCCCACAAAAACCAGGTGGCTTCCGTTGCATTTTGGTTGATATAATCCAAAAGAATATCTGTGAATTCTTCCCAGTTTTTCCGGTGACTTCCGGGTTTTCCCGGTGTACAGGTAAAAGAAGTGTTCAGCAGCAAAACACCTTCATCTTCCCAGTGCTGAAATAATTTTGTTGGCGGCAGCACCGGAAATTCATTGTCGAATTTCTGTTTTAGTTCGCTGAACTTTAAAACATCGCCCGTATATGCTTTATAAAGAGCACGCAAAATATTTTTCAGCGAAATATTTTTAAACGGCTGGTTCCACGATTTCAGGTTGCCAACTTCAAAAGCCCGGCCTGTTGCTGCCCCGGGCTGGGGATACGGATCCTGACCGAGAATAATAACTTTTGCCGATTCCAGCGGAAACTCCAGAAAGCGCAACACTTTTTCAGCAGGTGGAGTAATTCCTTTCGGAAGCACCTCATTTTCAATCTGCTTAATTAAATCACGGATTTCGGTGGTAGGAAATGGTTTCCAGTGGCGGTGAACAGAAATATTTTTTAAAAATTCCGATGGCATTGTGTTGTGTTAAAAAAGAATCCCTGAAGATTACAAATCAGTTTTTGCAATCTACAGAGATTCAAAATTCAGTACAATAATTAACCGGTTATTTTATCGGGCAGCCCTTTTACAACAACCGGTTTCAGGCTGTCGGGCTTTATTTCAAACATATCGTTTGGAGTCAGTTCACATTCTTCAATCATATCGATGCAATACTCTAACCTGCCCAATTCGCTGCCGGTATTGTTTGTTCCGAATGCGAATTTCACGCCTGCTTCCTTCGCCATTTTAATCATTTCGGGTTTTGGAAGTTTGTAGCGTGCATTAATTTCAAGCGCAATATTATTTTCGGCCAGCACATCTATAACCCGTTGCATCCGTTGTTTGGTCCACAGTTCATCGTAATCGTCTTCAATAACAGCAGGTAAAACAGTTGGATTTACATAAATATCAACAGGTTCCTGAGAAAATATTGCTTCAATTTTCCCGACGAGCTGTTCCATAAACTGTTCCTTGTCGTCTACCCATACTTCTTCGGGAATCCAGATCCTGGTGCGTCTTTCTTTATAGTCGGTGAAAGTCATTGCATCGGTAAAAACGTAGTCGAATTTTGCAACTGCCTCAGGCGAAAAAAGTGTCACCCACTCGCGGCCCTCAGCCTGCATTCCTTTAAATGTTGGACTGTTTTTTACATCAGCGAGATATGCATTCAACGATGAATCGTTTGTTACCGGAAAATGCAACCCGCAGTTGGGTGCAATTCCGTAATTGATGCCCAGTTCCTGTGAATTATCAACTACCTCTTCCAGTGTCAGTCCGCCTTTCAGATGCACGTGGTAATCAACCAGCGGAAAACCTGCAAACATGAGTTGCGTAACTTTTGTATCCCACTCTTTGCCTGCTTTCGGTTCAAACGGCTCCTGCTCCGGCAACTCTTTCAATCGGATGTTGCGGTAATAAACGGTACTGCCCGGATCGTGCGCCTGCAAAGCAAAAGTTCCTTCTCCAAGCTGCATTTGCTGATTGGCTTCAGGACGCCACGGATTTTCAGGTTCGATGTATTCGTTTACTTTGATACCGTCAACAAAAACCTCAATTTTATTTTCCACTACTTTAATACGCATTTTAAACCACTCATTGTCTTCAACAAGCGGAAAATAAAGGTTTCGGACATTGTAAACGCTTCCTGTTTTGCGTCGCTCGGGATGTTCTTCAGAACCGCGGAATGTGTTATTTACCTGGATTTCGTAACCTTGCGAAGGCCAGCCTTCTTCCTGGTAAGTTGTGTGAATAAAAATACCAGAGTTGGAATGAGGCGCTGTTTTAACTTCAGTTTCAAACTCGAAGTTTTTTACATCTTTTTCATAAAAAAGATGAGCACGCGGACCGGAACATTTTATAGCCCCGTTTTCAACAGTAATACTCTCCGGGTTTTCTGTCGATTTTTTCCATCCGTCAAGATTTTCTCCATTAAAAATTGAGTGCCATTCATCGGTAGTTTGCCGGGGCTGGCAGGCAGTAAAAAACAAAACGGCCACAACCAGCTGAAATGAAATTTTTTTAATCATGTCGATAAAATTAGGTTTGTTGTGCTTCAAAACTAATCATTTCCTTTGTCAATTTCGAATTTATCCTGCGGATTATTTCTTTTGTGTGCCAAAATAAGCAGCCCTGCAACCAGCGCTATTCGGTTTGAGCCACAATTTTCTTATACTCTTCGTGGGTGATTTTCTCCGCTTTGTATCCTTTTTCTTTTATTGATTTGGCTAAAGTTTCATTGTTGTTTTTATTGGATTTATACTCAATAAAAACGGTGTTTGAAACATGATCCACTTTTAAATCCTTTATCCCTTTTTCAAAACGAAGGTGTTCGTAAAGATCTTTTTCACACTGTCCGCAGTCCATATCGCTTTTAAAATATACCACTTCCCTGCCCTTTTCACGGGCCGACATATCGCTGGCAAAACCGGCAATCATTGT
>JBMCIT010000187.1:0-3637 GCA_048616715.1 Tangfeifania sp.
ATAAAGAATGCTGCGTTAAAAACACAGCATTCTTTATTCATCCAAAGCATTTTAATTTACTTTTCAACCACAACCGGCTTAACAACTGATTTTTCCTTCATGTTGTCGGCAATGGGGCAACGCCGTGCAATCTCTGCCAGAAACTCCTCTTTTTCTTCTTTTGTCATGTCGGCATCGATATGCACATACGACCTGATTTCGGTAAACCCGGCCCTGCCTTCGGAAGTTTTTCCGAGCAGAAAATCTTTATCGATATCGCCTTCCACTTCCGCGTCGATTCCTCTCAGGTTGATGCGTTTCTGGTTGGCAATTATGCGCCCGATGGCACAAATGCAAGCCGGCAAACTGGATAGAAAAATCTCCAGCGGATTCGGACCTTCGTCGTTTCCACCAGCAGCTTTTGGCTGGTCGATTACAAACGGATGAGAACAGTTCACTTTTGTTGAAAACCCTGAGCCCATTTCGGCGCTTAATTTTATTTTTGAAATAGCCATAAATAATTCTTTTTAGATTAAAAATTTATCCTGCAATACTAATAATTAAAAGGAAAAAGAAAATGACTTATGTTTTATTTAGAACTAATTTCATAAATTTAATAACATTCATATAAAATTTAAATTAACATATGTCACATACCACAATTTCAAGCCCTGAAAACCGGCAGGTGTAAAAGTTTTTCCTGAAATGGTCAAATGGTGCGTTGGTTATCAAGCTGTTTTTGCACGTTTCGCCTTTTTAATTATTTTTGGCATTGTCCCGTTTTATCCGGGACATTTTTTATCTGATTTTTTAAACTTGATTTTATAAAACGATACTAATTTTTTCATTATGAAAACATACACCCACATTGGCCTGTTAATCAGCATTCTAACTGTGTTTTTTATTTCGCCGGCAAAAGCCTGCACCAATTTTCTTGTAACCGCGGGGGCAACGGTTGACGGATCGACAATGATTACATACGCAGCCGACTCGCACATCCGCTACGGCGAATTGTATTTCAGTCCGGCCACCCACTGGCCCGAAGGCAGCATGGTTACCATTTACGATCGCAGCACAGCCGAACCGCTCGGCCAAATTCCGCAGGTACCCTATACTTACCAAACTGTTGGTTTTATGAACGAACATCAGCTTGCAATTGGCGAATCGACTTTTGGCGGACGAAGTGAACTTGTAGATTCAACTGGCTTGATGGATTATGCTGCCCTGATGTTTCTGGCAACGCAACGGGCAAAAACTGCCCGCGAAGCCATTAAAGTAATTGCCGAACTTGTGGAAGAGCACGGTTATGCCAGCTCGGGTGAATCCTTTTCAATAGGAGATCCCAACGAGGTGTGGATCATGGAAATGATTGGCAAAGGAACCGATTTACAAACCGACAACCAGACCGGGCAGAAAAGCAACAAAAATAAAGGCGCGGTGTGGGTGGCCATCCGCATTCCCGACGGATATGTTTCGGCACATGCCAACCATGCCCGGATTACCGGATTTCCAAAAGAAGATAGCGAACGCAGTATCAGCAGCAAAAACTTAAATGATATTTTCAATCCGGAAGTAGAAGTGGTTTATGCACACGATGTGATTTCTTTTGCCCGTGAGCAGGATTATTTTGAAGGAGAAGACAATGAATTCAGTTTCAGCGATGTGTATGCGCCGCTCGATTTTGGCGCTGCCCGCTTTTGTGAACTCCGCGTGTGGAGCATGTTCAGCCAGGTATCGGACGAAATGGATGAATACCGGGATTATGCAACCGGCGAAGATTTGGAGGCCGAACGAATGCCGCTTTTCATCAAACCCAACCGTAAACTTACGCCGCAGGATTTAATGAGTTTCAAACGCGATTATTTGCAGGGAACTGAACTGGATATGTCGAAAGATGCAGGCGCCGGCCCATTTGGATTGCCCTACCGCTGGCGCGACCTTACCTGGGAATACGACGGAAAGGAATATTTTAACGAACGGGCCACCGTTACTCAGCAAACCGGATTTTCATTTATTGCACAAATGCGCAGCTGGCTTCCCGATCCCATTGGCGGAATCAACTGGTTTGGTGTTGACGATGCCGGAACAACCGTTTATGTGCCGTTCTACTGCGGAATTAACCGCGTGCCCGAAACCTGGGCCGAGGGTTACGGCGATATTCTGGATTACAAGGACGACGCAGCATTTTGGGTGTTTAACCGCGTGGCGCATTTTGCTTATCTTTTTTACAACCGCGTAATGCCCGACATTAGCAAAGTACAGGGCGAACTGGAAGATAAATTCTACGAATACACACCGGGAGTGGATGCTGCTGCGCTAAAATTCTGGGAAACCGACCAGGAACTGGCACGCGAATTTCTCACCGATTATTCGGTAAATATGGCAAATTACACACTCGAACGGTGGAGCGATCTGGGTGAATTTCTGCTTGTAAAATACTTAGACGGCAACCGGAAACAGGTAGAAAACGGACGCTTCCTGCGCAATGAGTGGGGATATCCGCAGCCGCCGGCTTTCCCGGGTTATTCCGATAAATGGAAAGAAAATGTGATAAAAGATACCGGAAAACGTTTCGAGTACCCGGAAAGTAACTAATCATTACTTAACCGGCCTCTCCCGTTATTTCGGGCAGCCGGCGCCATTCGCGTACCAATAAAAAAGAAACAGTAAGTGCCGACATGGTATCAGCAACGGGATAGGAAAGCCAGATGCCTTCTATTCCATAATATTCAGGAAGAATAAACAACAGCGGGATGAGCATAATTACCTGCCGGAAAAGCGTAGCAAACATCGAAAGTTTTGCCTTGCCGATGGCCTGAAAAAAGTGGGATGCCACCACCTGGAACCCCACCAGCGGAAAGGCCAGAATGACCAGGCGGAGCCCTTTTACTGAAATGTTGTACAACTCGCGGCTGTCGTTGTTAAACAACCGGACAATTACTCCCGGAATCGATTCAATAAAAACAAACGAAACAACGGCAATCAGCGAGGCCGCAACCAGCGATATCTTCAAAGCACCTTTCACCCGGGAAACAGATTGGGCACCATAATTGAACCCGATAATGGGCTGCGAAGCCATATTTATTGCAACAATGGCCATAATTACCAGCGTAATTACCGAATTGATGATTCCCATTGCACCAACCGCCAAATCGCCCCCGAATTCGATGAGCTTTTTATTGAGAAGACCCTGCACAAAGCTGTTGGCAATTTGCATGGAAAACGGCGCCATCCCGATGGCTACAATTTCCAGAAGTATATTCCATTTTATCTTAATATGCTGATTGCGGAGTTTAACCACCGACCGGCTGCCGCGAAAATGTACCAGCACCCAAACCATCAGTACAAACATGGAAATAACTGTGGCCCAGGCAGCCCCTTCCACACCCATATCCAGCCAGAAAATAAAAACAGGATCGAGAATAATATTTGTTCCCGCACTAATAATCATCGACATCATGGCAATGCGGGCGTTTCCCTCGGAGCGGATTACATTGTTCAGCGAAAAACCGATTACCATAAACGGGGTTCCGGCAAGAATAATGTTCAGGTAATCGTTGGCATACTGAAAGGTTTCTTCGGTGGAGCCAAACGAACGCAAAATGGGTTCTTTCAGGAGATAAGTAACAATCATGATTATTACCGAAACCACCAGCAT
>JBMCIT010000188.1:0-3629 GCA_048616715.1 Tangfeifania sp.
GAAATTCCCAGTTGACGCGCAATAATTGTGTATAAAATTCCAATGGAAACAGGATTTCCGGCTTTTGTGTCGAGCAGTTGGTTTAAAAAACAATTTTGCGGCGAATTGAGGTTATTGTGATTAATTGAAAATCCGTGAATATTAAATATGAAATGGTTCAGTATTGTTGTTTTTTCAAGCAAAGTAAGCGAGTTGTTAAATTCGAGCCAGATATCATTTTTAATCCGTTCAATTTTCTGATAAACTCCCAGCAGGTTAACATCGGGGTACTGAAAACGGTCGACAGTCAGAAATCCTTCGAGTAAATCATTTTCTTTGGAATTTATCCATAATTTCAACTGCTTAATGGTTTGTTTAAACTGCAAATCCTGAATCAGGTTTTCAATACGTTGCTGGTAAAATTCATCGAAACTGGTTTCCCATTTTTTCTCCAGGTCAGGAATAATCCGATGATTTTCTTTTAACAATTCTTTTTCCACGGTTGCGAAAATCGTTTCATCGGGGTCATCCAGTAAATCAATCAAGGCATGAATCCTTTTTCTTTTCATTGGTTTTTAGTTGGTTAAGCTTTCCAATACTTTTTTAATCAGATTTTGTATTTCATCGCGGTAGTTTTCGTTTGCCTGGCGGGTTACCCTGTTCGCAATTATCAGGCAAACGGTGAGTGCGTGGTGCCCCAGCATTTTCGAAAGCCCGTAAATGGCTGAACTTTCCATTTCAAAATTGGTAATTTTTAAATTATCGAACTGAAAATCTTCGATTAACTTGTTTAATTCGGGTTTTGCCAGTCCAAGGCGAAGCACCCTTCCCTGGGGGCCGTAAAAACCCGGGGCTGAAATGGTAACTCCTCTTCGAAAATCGTTACTTTCAAATTTTTTTAACAGCCGGTTTGATGCATCTGCTACATAAGGTGTTGGAAGCGAAGGATTCCAGTTGGTAAACTGCATAAATGATTTTTCGAAAGGCATGTCGCAGTAATTCTCACGATTGGCATAAAATGCCAGCATCCCGTCAAATCCTATCGATTTTTGTGAAACAACAAATGAATTAACGGGTAAATCGGCTTGTAATCCGCCCGAGGTCCCGATTCGTATAATATCGAGTGATTTTTTATCCGGTTTTATTTCTCTTTTTTTGAAATCAATGTTAACCAGGGCATCGAGTTCATTTAATACAATATCGATATTATCTGTTCCAATTCCGGTTGAAATTACCGTCAGTTTTTTATTGTTGTACCAACCCGTAGTTGTTTTGAATTCACGATTTTGTGTAGAAAATTCAATTTTTTCGAAAAATGATGAGATTGTATCCACCCGTGCCTGATCGCCAACAAGCAAAATTTTGTCTCCAATATTTTCCGGTTTCAGGTGCAAATGGAAAATTGAACCATCGTTGTTTAATATTAATTCAGACTGCTCAATCATAATCTTTGGTTTACAGGGGTTAAAACTATTTAAAATACGGGTGTTCGGCAATATTTGCAGCAGAAACATATAAACAGTTAAACATGAAATTTTTTTTGAAAACTGCAGAAATTGTTAAAAACTCAGTAACCGGAAGTTGGCTATACAAAAAAAGCTGCCTTTTCAGACAGCTTTTTGTAAGGTAAGAGAAATTTTAAATTTAATTATACAAATAAAACAATTCCAGGGAATTGTTGCTTGTTTCATTCATGCAAAGCTAATTAATCTCCGGCAAAATTAAAAATCAACAGGTAACAGTTAAAAGTCTTCGTGTTGCGAAATAATTTTTTTGTTTTTCAAAATATTTACAATGGCATCGATAATTTCATCGTCCTGCATGGATGCGTAATTGAAGATTACATCGAAATCGTCGTTATTGGCTTTTCTGCCAATTATTTTTTCAATAAACGTATCTCTTTTGGTATCCATTTCTTTTACATATTCGACTGCTTCGGCCTGCGAAAATTCTTTCAACTGCATAATGCGGTTAATGCGCCATTCCATAGGTGCTTCGAGGCGAATATTAAGTTTGTTCGGAATATCGGAAAGAATGACACCTGCTGACCGGCCTACTATAATTACGCGTCCTTTGCAGGCCAGGCGGCATACTACACCTCTGAAAGTTTCTATAAGTTTGTCATCGGCAATGTCGTAAATCGTTTCGTTAGAAAAAGCCTGGGCCACCTGTGTGAGCATCTTAACCGCTTCGTCCTGATCGTCATAGTCGCCCGTTTTTACCTCTTCGATTATATTGCTGGTAACATCTTCAAAAATATCTTTATCAACCCATCTCCATTCTGCGTCGGTTTTTGTTTCCGACATGTAGCTGTAACCGGTTAATATTTTCGAGAGTTTTATGGCAATTCGCTGGGCCGAACAGCCTGATTGCCTTGATATTGTTACAACCGGTCCGGGAAAATCGCCTGTTTCGAGGTTACAACAACTTATCTCTCTCATGAAACTTTTTATGAATTTTTCCATATCTTGGTTTTTATTTTTCAGTTTACTCATCCGAAGTTACAATCAAATATTTGTTAAAAATGCAATTTATGTTATAAAATAGAAAAAATGCAAAATGTTATTCAGCAAGTTTTTGATATTGCAGCAGCAGAAAACCTTTAAAATAAAGATAAAATGAAACAAAAAATAAGAACAGCACTTGCTTCTTTCGGAATGTCGGGACAGGTTTTTCACGGACCATTGTTAAAAGTAAATCCTGATTTTAAAGTAGTTCAGGTTTTGGAGCGGTCAAAAAATTTATCGGAAAATCTTTTTCCCGCGGCAGAAATAGTACGCAGTTTCGATGAAATACTCCGTAATCCTGAAGTAGAATTGGTAGTGGTAAATACGCCCGACTGGCTTCACTACGAAATGGCTAAGCAGGCTATAAATGCCGGAAAACATATTGTTGTGGAAAAACCGGTTACCCTGCGTAGCGACGAGGCAACAGAATTGCTGGAACTTGCCCGCAAAAAAGGAGTGCTGTTTACAGTTTTTCAAAACCGCCGGTGGGACAATGATTTTCTTACCGTAAAAAAAGTGATGGAATCGGGCAACCTTGGGCGGCTGATTGAATTCGAGTCGCATTTCGACCGGTACCGTACATTTATAAAACCCAATACCTGGAAGGAAGAAGGGGATGAATATGCAGGTGTATTGCACAACCTCGGTTCTCACATGGTTGACCAGGCGTATGTTTTATTTGGAATGCCAAAAGCTGTAAATGCACATTTGAAAATTGTCCGTCGCGGCGGAAAAGTAGCCGATTATTATGACATCCGGATGGAGTATGAGGGTTTTTCAGCTATTTTAAAATGTTCCTATCTTGTAAAAAATCCCGGTCCGAGATACAGTATTTTCGGCGAATACGGAACTTTCCACAAGTGGGGAATCGATAACCAGGAAGATAATTTGAAAGCCGGAAAACTACCGGATGAAGAAGGGTGGGGTACAGAACCTGAAAAAGAGTGGGGGACTTTGGTTTATGAAAAAGATGGATTGGAATTCAACGGGAAAGTGCAAACAATTGCCGGAAATTACAACGCGTTTTACAACAATGTATCCGATGCACTCAGAAAAGGTGCCGTTTTGGCCGTAAAACCTGAAGAAACAATTGATGTTCTGAAAATTCTGGAAGCATGCCTCGAGAGTAACCGAAAACAAAAA
>JBMCIT010000189.1:0-3607 GCA_048616715.1 Tangfeifania sp.
ATGACATGCCTGCACATTTAAAATCTTCCGTAATCGGGGCCGAAATTACTGTTCCGATTACAAATTCGCGGCTGAACCTGGGAACCTGGCAGGGCATTTATTTTTGTGAATTCAGGAACGGAAAACGTAGCCGCAAACTGGTTTTAACTATTTACAGTTGATTTAATCAGAACTACATTTCAATTATCCAAACACAATTAACTGTTTAAAAACAAATTTTAGAATTCCGAACCCTGAGTTTTGATATTTTTTTGCACCATCAATAACCCTATTTTAGCCATCAGAATAAATCAATATATAATGCAAAGAAATTTATTTTTAGGGGTCGAAGCCATCGGTCAAGCATCCATCGATGCCGGGATTTCCGGTGTTTACGCTTATCCCGGAACACCTTCCACCGAAATCACTGAATATATTCAGCATAATAAAACAGCTAAAGAACGTAATATCCACCGGGAGTGGTCGGCCAATGAAAAAACAGCACTGGAATCGGCGCTCGGAATGTCGTATGCGGGAAAGCGCACCATGTCGTGCATGAAACATGTGGGGCTTAATGTGGCAGCCGATGTGTTTATGAATGCCGCCATCACCGGAATTAACGGAGGACTGGTGGTTACTGTTGCCGATGACCCGTCGCAGCACTCATCTCAAAACGAGCAGGACTCACGCTTTTACGGTAAGTTTGCCATGATTCCGGTTTTTGAGCCTTCCAATCAACAGGAAGCTTACGATATGACGTATGAAGCTTTTGAGTTTTCGGAAAAAACCGGACTGCCGGTAATGATGCGCATTACTACACGGCTGGCTCATTCAAGGGCAGGAGTTATTCAAAAGGAGGTAAAAAAAGAAAATAAACTGAAACTGCCTGAAAACCTGATGCAATTTATGCTGCTGCCGGCTTATGGCAGAAAATATTACCAGGATTTGCTTGACAAACAAGGTTGGCTGACGCAATTGTCGGAAGAATCCGGTTTCAATAATTTTATTGAAGGCCCTGAAAAAAGCCTCGGAATTGTTTGTTGCGGAATCGCCTATAATTACCTGATGGAGAATTATCCTGAGAATGACTGCCCGTATCCGGTGGTGAAAATTACGCAGTACCCTGTTCCTGAAAAAATGCTGAGACGACTTGAAGAGGAGTGTGATGAACTGCTTGTCATTGAGGAGGGATACCCTCTTGTAGAGGAGTTGCTGACCGACTTTTTTGGAAAAGGAACAAAAGTTTCAGGAAGACTTGACGGTTCATTGCCCCGCCGTGGCGAACTCAATCCCGATCATGTGGCAAAAGCCCTTGGAAAAGAGAGTGTTCCTGAATGGCAAAGCCCGGATACGTTGGTTGGCCGCCCGCCTTCGTTGTGTGCCGGCTGCGGACATCAGGATACCTACAATGCTTTGAATGAAGTGCTGGTGGATGCCGGTGAAGGCCGTGTATTTTCAGATATTGGCTGCTATACGTTGGGAGCATTGCCGCCCTACAACACAATTAATACATGTGTTGATATGGGCGCTTCGATTACCATGGCAAAGGGAGCTGCCGATGCCGGCTTAACACCCGTGTTTGCGGTAATTGGTGATTCTACTTTTACACATTCAGGAATTACCGGATTGCTCGATTGTGTGGTTGAAAAAACAAATGTCAATATCATTATTGTTGATAATGAAACGGTTGCAATGACCGGCGGCCAGGATTCTTCGGCAAAAGGTAAAATTGAAGAAATCTGCCAGGGGATTGGCGTTGCCCCGGAGCACATCCGGCTGTTTGTCCCGCTGAAAAAGAATCACGATGAAATTGTAAACATTATCAGGGAAGAAGTTGCATTCGATGGTGTTTCGGTGATTATCGGGCGAAGGGAATGTGTGCAGCGGGTGGCAAAAATGAAGAAACTCGAAAAATCGAAAAAACAGAATTAGAATGAAAACAGATATTATACTCGCCGGAGTGGGCGGACAAGGAATTCTTTCGATTGCAGCTTCACTCGGAGCTGCTGCCCTGAACGAAGATTATTACCTGAAACAGGCCGAAACGCACGGCATGAGCCAGCGGGGCGGGGAAGTGGTTTCCCACCTGCGGATTTCGGATAAACCCATTTATTCCGACCTGATTCCACAGGGGAGCGCCGATATCATCCTGTCGGTTGAACCGATGGAATCGTTGCGTTACCTTTCTTACCTTTCAAAAAACGGAAGCCTGGTAACCAATACTTCAGAATTTAAAAACATTCCCAATTATCCTGAATTGGAAGAAACTTTTGAGAAGCTTGGCAAAGAGGTAAATATTGTACGCATCGATGCCGATAAAACCGCCCGTGAAATCGGGAACCCGAAAGCATCGAATATGGTAATGCTCGGGGCAGCATCCCCGTTTATCGCCATTCATGAAGATGTAATAATTAAAGGAATTGAAACGATTTTTAAAACGAAGGGTGATAAAATCGTCAACCTGAATATTGAAGCATTTAAAGCCGGAAGGGATTTTGCGCAAAAGAGTCAAAACAATAACTGATATTGCGCATGTGATTTAAGAAACAGGGGAATACTGATTTATCAGTATTCCCTTAATCCTTTTTCAATGTATTCAAACTGCCAGATTTTAAACCGGAAATTGTCAGCCGGAATTTGTTTGGGTTCATTAATGATTAAAGTTTCAATTTCAGTTTTTTCTTTCTCCTCAATTTGGTGTGAAATCATAACATTTTCTTTTTTGATAAAACAGGTTTTATGAGGCAGCTTTAGCTCTGTTTGCCCGTTTCCGGAGGCTGGCGAATCTGCAATTACAAAGGTTTTATAACCAATACTGTTTTCGGTTTGGTTTCGAATGAATCCCTTTTGTGTAATTTTTTCATCATTACCTGCCAGTGCCTGTGCAAGCTGTTTCCGAAATCCTGATTTTTGGAAGCGGTTTTTAAAGGCAAACGAACAATAATTTATGCCGATTTCAAGGTGTTTTTCGCGGGCAAAACCGATTAACTCAAGGGCCGCTATTTCCGACTCCAAAACAATGGGCTGTTCGGCTGGTATGAACGTATAGTTTCGTTTAAGCAGTTTAGGAGCATTGTGTTTTGTAAGTCTTAACTGGTGCAGGTTCAGGTTGGTAACACCGGCTTCAATCATTTCGGGAAGCAGCTTTTTTATCCGTTCTTTTTCTTCGGGAACAGCCGGAATTTCAATGGTTACATTCGGTATAATTTTCCGGGCCAGTTTTACTTTGTCTAACTTGTAACCGGTTGCGCCAATATCGAAACGGATCTCATTCAAACCGGCAGCCGCCAGTTTTCTAAATTTTTGAGTATCGGCCAGAATCCCATTCGTATACATCCAAATATAAATATCCGGATCGCACATTTTTCGCACTGTTTGCAGGTAGTGCAACGTCCGGTCGAAAAACAGCAGCGGTTCACCTCCGCTGAAACTCACGCCTTTAAATTTGAAAAAGTTGATGTAATCTGCATAAGCTTCTGCTGTTTCAAATGTCAGGCTTTGGGTAGCCGGCACTTCATCGTTTTGCTGCGAAGCCGGACAGTAAAAACAACCGGCGTTGCATTTGTTAGTGATAAACAGGCAGCTCCAACTGCCTAGCCCGCACAGCTTGCAGCCTTTCGATAATTGA
>JBMCIT010000190.1:0-3599 GCA_048616715.1 Tangfeifania sp.
ATTCATTTTGAAATCAACAACGAAAATCTTTTTAATCAGCCTGTCTGGTTTCCCGATGGAATTTCTATTATCAAAAAAATTGCTGAAACAGCTATCGAAAGAGAGGTATTTTTGCGAAAAATGGAAGTACTGGACTTTGCCCGGAAAAAAACCACACAAAAGGTAAACCTTTACGAAAAAGTTCAGATTCCGGGATTCCAGGACGCTATCCGAAAGATTAAACGCTTTTTGGAAGACCAGGATAACTTGTCGAAAGCGGCACAGAAAATTGTAAAAGACAGACAGGAAAAACAAAGACGCGAGGAGGCTGAAGTATGATTGTTCAAATGTATAAATACTCGTTCCTGGTTTTTTATGCCGGATATAATGAATTTTTGAAGGATATCCGAAAAATAGGAGTTGTTCATCTTAAAGAAACCAGGAATGAGCCCACTCCTGAAATGCAGGAACTTTTCAGGCATCTCACCGAGGTTTCAAAAGCTGTTAAAAAACTGGAAAGCATTGAAACCGAAGGGGGAGGGGAAAAACCTGAATTTGAATCGGGCAAAGCAGTTTTCAACCGGCTGAAAGAGATAGAGAAGGAGATGGAAAAAAACCATCATCAGGTTCAGCATCTCGAAAAAGAACGGAAACAATTACAGCCGTGGGGCAATTTCGACTGGTCGGTGATTGAAAAACTCGATGACCAGGGAATAGAAGTCAGGTTTATGTCCTGTCCTTCAAAAAAATACAATCCTGATTGGGAGAAAGAATTTTATATTCGAAAAATCAGTGATGCAGACGGCTATTGTTATTTTGTTAAGTTTGAAAAAGAAGAAGAAGAAAAGGACGAATTTGATGAGATTGCAGGTGCCGATGAGTTGATGCTTCCCCGGCGTTCGCTTGGCGAAGTAAATACTGAAATTAAAAAACTGAAAAATCAGGAGCAGGAATTTCGGAATGAATTGCACCGCATTGCGCATTTCAATATACCGCAACTGCAGCAATACCTCGATGAAGTTCAGCAGGAGCTCTCGGAGCAAAATGCACAACTGCAAACCACCGACGAGGTAGGTGGCAAAGTAAAAATGCTGGAAGGATGGGTTCCCGAAACCAAAAAAGAAGAGCTGGACAAGTACCTCGAGGAGAATGAAATACTTTATGTTGTTGAAAAACCCGGGGATGAGGACAGGGTGCCTGTTTTGCTGAAAAATAACCGGTTTGCAAAGTTGTATGAAATTATCGGGAATTTGTATGAATTGCCCAACCACAGAGAACTTGACCTGGTACCGTTTTTCGCTCCTTTTTACATGATGTTCTTCGGATTTTCGCTGGGCGATGCCGGATACGGATTATTTATAGTACTGGCGGCAGCAATTGCCAAGAGGAAAATGCCGGAATTAAAATCGGTTTTAAGCCTGGCCCAGTGGTTAGGTTTGGGAACGGTTATTTTTGGCGCGCTTACCGGAACTTTCTTTGGTATCGATCTGCTGAGTGCCGATGTTCCGTGGCTCGAGCGGTTTAAAGAGTATATGATTGATACAAACCAAATGTTTAACCTGGCAATTATTCTGGGTGGCATTCAAATTGTGTTTGGCCTGGTGCTTAAAGTAATCAATATATCACGGGTTCAGGGTTTCAAATACAGTTTGCCGACCATTGGCTGGTTGATCCTTATTTTTGGTTTGGGAGGTGTATTCGGATTGAAATCTATGGATGCCATTTCAGCACAGGTAGCCAGCCTGGCACAATATGTTGTATTGGCCATTGCCGGAGTCCTGATTTTATTGCTTAACAATCCGAAACGGAATATATTTATGAACTTTGGAGTGGGTTTATGGGATGTTTACAGCATGTTTACCAGTTTGCTTGGAGACATACTTTCTTACATCCGATTATTTGCCCTGGGAGTTTCAAGTGCAATTCTGGGGTTGGTTTTCAACAGCATGGCCATGACAATGAAGCCCGACAACCCGGTGCTTGGCCCGCTGGTTATGATCATTATTTTGGTAATTGGCCACAGCATTACCATATTTATGGCAAGTTTGGGCGCTTTTGTGCACCCCATTCGTTTAACATTTGTAGAATTTTATAAAAATGCCGGGTTTACCGGTGGAGGGAAAGCTTACAAACCATTTGCCGGGCCTTCCTCAAAAAGTGAAGAATAAAATAAGTAATAACATTTAAATATATCAAGAATGGAACCTATTGTTTTAGCTTACATTGGAATTGGATTAATGGTCGGCCTTTCAGGGGTTGGCAGTGCGTTTGGTACCTCGATTGCGGGTAACGCGTCGGTGGGGGCGATGAAAAAAAATAACGAGGCATTTGGCAGCTACATTTTGCTTACTGCGTTGCCCGGTAGCCAGGGATTGTACGGTTTTGCCGGATACTTCCTGCTCGATAGTTTTGGATTGTTGCAACCGGGAATCGACTGGATGGTTGCTGCCTCTGTTTTCGGTGCCGGTTTTGCCCTCGGTTTGGTAGGTCTGCTGTCATCAATTCGTCAGGGACAGGTTTGTGCAAACGGTATTGCAGCGGTTGGTTCCGGTCACGACGTGGCTGGTAAAACACTTATTCTCGCTGTATTCCCTGAGCTTTATGCAATTATTGCCCTTGCAGCTACCTTCCTTATCGGAAATGCAATTGCATAATGAAGACTGTTTTTAAGAGTTAACACTGATTACGGATTGTTTCGGCAGTCTGCAAAGAAAAAATGTATCCACCGGTTAAGTTTTGATCGGTGGATATTTTTTTGTTAGGATGGAAACAACACATAAAAATCCAATTGCTAATCGGTATTACATGATTTTTTTCCGTTCTTTTGTCAGATTCTTTGTCCATTGGTTCACCACATACTCATTTTGCTCAATCCAGGTTTTTACGCCTTTTTCGGGGTCTTCGTTTAAACGCACCTGGTAAACAAGGCTGTTTAGCTGATTTTCAGATAATTGCATCCGCTCAAAAAAGCGAACTGCATTGGGGTGAATTTCTTCCAGGTTTTTATGTGCAATGGTGTAAATGTTTTCTTTTTCTCCAAAAATATTGTCGGGATCTTCAAGAAAACGTACATCGTACCGGGCAAAAATCCAGTGAGGCTCCCAGCCGGTTACCACAATTTCTTTTCTTCTTTTTATGGAATCGGCCAGTTGTTCCACCATTTCTTCTTCCGAAAGATCGAGAAGAGAGATGGGGAGCGAGTAATCGTTGATGGCGGCACGCGCTTTTTGCATTACACCTGCCCCGGGGTCGATTCCAACAATCGGGTGCGGATAATTTTTCAAATCGGCTACCGAGTTTAGCTCGCTGTAGTCGGGTACCACGAAACCGGTCCGTGCTTCCGGATAAGTAATTCCAATCATCTCCAACTCATTGCTGTGTTCTTCAAAATACCTTTTATGTGTTTCGGGCAGCCAGGCATCTGCAAAAACATCAGCCTCTTCATTGGCAACCTCATTGTAAGCCGATTCCACATCGGTTAATTTCAGGATAACGGTGTAATCCATTTTTTCTTCAAGCAATACATACGACAGGTAGGTGATTGCAATACTTTCCGACCAGTCAGTGTAAACAATACGTAGTGTGCGTTCATCTTCTTTTTCCCGGCCCGTATTGCATGA
>JBMCIT010000191.1:0-3599 GCA_048616715.1 Tangfeifania sp.
ATGTCATGCATTGCTTCAATCCATAAGGGCTCCGCATTTAAGCTTTCAACCAACTGCAGCCTTACGCCGCCTTTCTCAAGGAATAATTCACGGTATTCTTCACCTATTTCAACAATTGTTTCGAGGCAATCAATTACAAAAGCTGCGGGAATAATCATAATTCTTTTTTTGCCTTCTTTCAGTTTTGCAAGCAACACGTCGTCGGTAAACGGCGACATCCAGTTTTTGGAAAGCCGCGACTGAAACGCAACTGAATAGTCTTCTTTTTTTAATCCGAGCTCGCCGGCCAGCAGCCTGGTAGTTGCGAAACAGGTTGCCCGGTAGCAGAATTTGCCGTGTTCGGGCAGGATTTCAATGCAGTTGCAATCTTGTACTTTTATTCCGGGATGGATTTTCCCGAGGTGCCTGTTGGGAAGTCCGTGGTAAGAAAACACAATGTGATCGAACTTGCTCAAATCATATTTCCGGGCTTGTTCTGCAAATGCCTGTATAAATTTTGGATGGTTATAAAACTGGCCGATAACCTGGAGCTCAATGTCAATTTTTTGCTTCTTTATTTCCTCCTTTACTGCTTCAACCGATGTTTCGGTAGTAGACATGGCATACTGCGGATACAACGGGAAAACAATTAGTTTTTGAAAACCGCTTTTTTTTATTGTTCGAAGGGCTTTTCGGTAACCCGGGTTGCCATAGCGCATAGCCACAAAAACTCTATAGTTCCTATCCAGTTTTTCCTGCAATTTTTTCTGCATTTCAACAGAATAGTAAACAAGCGGCGATCCTTTTTCGGTCCACAATATTTTATAAATACGTGTTGAATTAAAAACCCTGAATGGAATAATAATGAAATTCACCAAAAATTTCCGCAGCAGCCAGGGCAAGTCAATTACCCTTTTATCATTTAAAAACTGTGTGAGGAATTTGTATACTTTTCCCACTTTGGGTTCATCGGGGGTACCCACATTCATCAGTAAAACAGCGGTCTTTTTGTTATCCATTAAACTTCCCCGGTTATTTGTTCGGCAATCATTCGTCCCTGGTTAATGCGGTCGGCAATTCCAATTCCATCGCGGACGTTACCGGCGAGAATGAGGCCCGGGTTTTCAGCTTCTATTTCAGAAATAGCTTTTAGTTTTTCTTCCGATTCAAATCCATATTGCGGAATGGCATAATTGTACCGAAAAACTTTTACCAGGTCGGGACTGTAATTTTTTAACTGCATCATTTCAGAAACTTCTTCCTTTACAACCTGTTTAATTTCCTCATCGGAATGTTCAACCATTTCAGGGCGCCGCACCCCCCCCAGGAAAACTGACAACAACGCACCGTTTTCAGGTGCTTTGTTTTTCAGAAATGAAGAAAGAAACAGCACACCTAAAATCCGGCGTTGCTCAACCGAAGGGACCAACCCCCCAAAAGCATTCAATGGCAAACCTTCCCAATTTTTAAATCCCAATGCTACCTGAACAACTCTCGAATATTTCATTTTACTGATAATGCCGAGTTTATCTTCACCAATAAACGGAAGCAGGTTTTCCAGTGCATAACCTCCGGTAGTTGAAATAACATGGGTAAATTGTTCCTCTTCAACTAAAAAACCATTGGCTGATTTTTCAACTTTAAGATTATGGCAGTTCAGCTTAATATTTTCGTGTCCGACATTTTTTACCAGCGCATCGATAAAATTGCTTAACCCGCCTTCTACCGAAAAAATATTCTTGGTTGCTTTTTTATCACGTTCAGTTTTGGGTTCCCTGGCTTTTTTCATGGCCCCGCCAATAAAGCTGCCATAAGTTTGTTCCAAATTATAAAGTTTCGGAAACGCGTATTTGGTAACCAGTTTTGCCGGATCGCCGGAATAAATGCCCAAAATAAACGGGTCGATCGCATAATCGAGAAAACTTCTGCCCATACGCCGCAACACCAGCCCTGCCAGCGATTCGTTGGGATTTTCCCCTTTTTTGCGGAACGGCTCTCCCAGAATCCGTAGTTTGTCGGTAAAAGAAAACAATGGAGTTGTTATTCCTGAAACCAGCCCCGAAGGCAGTGCGTGCCATCTTCCGTTTTTCCATATCCAACGGGCTTTTGCTGTTTCGTCGGCAGGCTCCAGTGTGCAGTCATCTTCCAGTTCTTCCAAAAGTTCGGGAACTTCAGGTTTCGACAACATACCGGAATTGGGACCCGACTCATACGTAAACCCATTTTCATGATGGGTTTGAATCACCCCGCCAGGGCGGTCGGCTTTCTCAAATACCGTAAAGTTTACTCCCGCCTTTTTTAAATAGAAAGCTGTTGTTAAACCGGTTAGCCCGGCCCCGATTACAGCCGCTTTTATTTTACCTGATTCTTTCATTTTAAAGCGCTTTTGAGAATCGTTTATTTTTTGACTTCAAATTCGGATCGAAATTAGCAGCAATGTTTCGGATAAAAAAGCGCCCCGTTGAAGAGACTTTAAAAATTGTTCCGGCTTCAATTTTCAGCAAACCATCGGCAATAAATTCATCAAAACTGTTTTCATTGAATTGAAGCGCACGTTTAATTTCTTCGGCAGAAACCTTAAAAAACCGGGCGGTTTCTTCAAACGAAACATATTCGTTGCACATGATTTCAGTAATCACGTGGCGGATAATTTTTTCCTGTTGATTCAGTTGATAACCCTTTTCAATATTGAAACGGCCTTTTTCAATGTTTTCGATGTATCTGTTTGTATCTTTTCCGTTTTGGGCATAAACACTTTCGAGCTGGCTGATTCCGGTTGATCCGAACGCATAAACCTGTCCGGTGGTTTCGCGGGTGCAGTAGCCCTGGAAATTCCGGTGAAGCATCCGGTTTTTCAATGCAACACTCAACTCATCACCTTCTTTGGCAAAATGGTCGAGCCCGATGGCAGTATAGCCGTTTTCGGTAAGAATTTTGTAACCTGCCTCAAACATCTTCAGTTTTTCGTCAGCTTCCGGTAAACCTCGCTTTTCGAGAATTTTCTGGGCTTTTTTAATCCACGGGACGTGTGCATAGGAAAAAGTAACCAACCGGTCGGGCGAAATTTCCACCGCTTTCTCAATGGTTTCCGAAAAAGACTTCACATCCTGAAACGGCAATCCGTAAATAAAATCGAGGTTAACGGTTGTATCATCGTAACTTCGAATCCATTTCACAATTTCCCGGACCGGAACCTTTGGGGCTTCGCGGTTTACATTGTCCAATACTTCTTTACGAAAATCCTGGACACCCAGGCTGAACCGGTTAAATCCGGCCTGCACCAGTTCTTCCACCAGCTTTTCATCTAACAGCGCGGGGTGGCATTCAATGGCAATTTCAGGATTATCGATAAAACTGAAATTCTCATGAATCACATCCATTATCTCGCGGATTAAATCAGAAGCCAGGGAGTTGGGAGTTCCTCCGCCCCAGTGCACCTGCGAAACTTTGCGTGAGGGATCGAGCATGGCTTTCACACGTAAAATTTCTTTTTTAACTGCATTCACATAAGTGCGCATTTTATCTGTGTCGCGACTTACATGCGTGTTACATCCGCAAAAATGACACAGCCTGGTGCAAAAAGGAATGTGTATATAAATGGAAATATTAGCGGGCCATTC
>JBMCIT010000192.1:0-3588 GCA_048616715.1 Tangfeifania sp.
TTAGCGGACAGACTTGACTTTTTCTTCCGGTACTCCGGTTTCATAAGGGTTTTCCGGATCATTGCTCCATTCAAACCAGCCGCCGTCGTAAACTGAAACTTTTGGCCAGCCCATCAGCCAGGCATTAAACCAGGCTTCGCTGCCGCGCCAACCGGTTCCGCAGTAAAAAGCGAGGTGTTTGTCGGGGGTAATTCCTTTTTCCATCCATTCCTCTTCAATTTCGTGGTATTCGCGGGTAGTGTGGTCCACATTCCGGTAGTTCTCCATGTGGTAGGCATCGGTGCCGCAATCGCCAAAAACAGCTCCCGGAATCCGGCCTTTTTTCTCGATGTAGTTATAACCGCTTACTTCTCCAATAAATTCAGGCCAGCTTCTCACACAAACCAATTCGGCATCGGAAGATTTCAGCATTTCTTTGGCTTCGGGTGTATCGACAGCCAGTTCAGGATGTGCCGGAATTTTTTCTCCAAAATCGTTTACCGGGGCTTTTGCTTCATCCTGGTTTGAAACTTCAAATCCGGCATCCTGCCACGACTGGAACCCGCCATTCAGCACGCGCACATCTTTCACCCCGGCATACATCATGATAAATGCGCAGCGGATGGCGCCAATATCGCCCGCGGCACTTCCGGGAAACGGATCTTCGTTTTTGGGGTGCATGTATTTTCCATACATGATAACTGTTGTGTCGGATGTAATCCCGTGGGCTTCCAGTGTTTCTTTCAACTCTTCGGGTGAACGCCGGTTCCAGGTTTCTTCCGATTCCAAATCGTTTGTGTTGATGTCGATGGCTCCCGGAATATGTCCGCTCAGGTAAGCATCGCGGTTCCGGTAATGCGCATGTACAATCACAAATTTATCGTTATTATAATGGATTGGTTTTTCTCCGTTTACTAACTGATTTATCCATTTTGCCGGAACGAGGTGTTCAAATCGCTCGAGATTTTGCATTGGCAGGTTGGGGTTTATCATCCATTCATGCTGAAAATCAGCATAAACAGATACATCTTCATAGCCTGAGTTTACAAACCGGTCGGCTACATCAACTGCATCTTTATCACTGTCGCTGTATACAATAACTTTGTTTTGGGGCAGTATTCCCTTGTGCCTCACAATTTCAATCCAGTCGAGGTAAGTCAGCCATTTTACCGGCACACTTTTGGCGCCTTTTATGTGACCACCGGGCTCATTGCTAAAGGTCCAGCCGTTGTACGCATCAACCGAACGTACGTCAATTAGTTTTGTGTTCTCTGATTTTAAATGATGAATTAGTTCTGAAGTACTGATTTCTTTTATCACAACAGTATGTTTTTGATTATTTAATAGGATTAACAACTGCGGTTGCGAAAAAGATTAAATAATTCCGGATGCAGAAATAAAAAGTTCTATTGTTTCTGTAACAAAAAATGAATTGCAGTGGGTGGGTTTTTTTGATTGTCGCAGTTTGGAAATTCTGTTTGAAAACAACTATTTTTTTCTTTTTACTGATGATTGTCTGATAATCAATTCTGTAGGCATCACAATTTTCTGGAATCTTATTGGTTTGTCTTTTAATTTGATTTGTTCGATAATCAGTTCCGCTGCTTTTTGTCCCATTTCAAAACCGGGTTGCCTGATGGTGCTGATTGAAGGAGTTACTACTTCGGAAAATGGCTCATTACTGAATCCCACAATCAAAACATCGTCCGGTACTTTAATTCCGTTTTCATTAAAATAAATGATGGCACTCAGTGCGGTTGTGTCGTTGGCGCAAAAAATGGCATCGGGTTTTTCTTTTTGGCTGAAAAGTTTTTTTACAGCGTTGGTACCGTCGGTCCGGGTCAGGCTGTTGTGGAGGAGCATTGAACCGTCAACAGGTAAGCCTGCTTTTTTCATTGCATCAAAATATCCATCGAGCCGTTCCCGGTAAATCTTCAGGTTGAGCGGACCGCCAATGTGTGCAATTCTTTTGGCGCCCTGTTCAATTAAATGGGTTGTGGCTTTAAAGCCGCCTTTATAATCGTCGACCGAAATTTTGTGTGCATCAATTTCATCCACAATCCGGTCGAAAAACACCAGCGGCACGTTTCTCTCTGAAAAATGCCGGAGATGTTCAAAATTCGTAGTTTCCATCCCAATGGACACAACCAGCCCGTCTACCCGGTTAGAGAACAGTGTTTGGGCAATTTTTTCTTCCTTTTCAAAATTGTCGTTCGATTGTGAAATGGTCACTGCAAATCCTTGTTCGTAAGCCACTTTCTCAATTCCGCTGATAACCGAAGAGAAGAAGTGCCGGTTAATTAATGGTACAATTACCCCAATTGTATTGGTACGGCGGGTGCGTAGGTTTGCAGCCATTGTGTTGGGGCGGTAACCCATTTCCCTGGCAACCTTTTTTATTTTTTCGCGGGTTGCCTTATTAATTAAAGGATTATTGTTTAATGCCCTGGATACGGTAGATGCCGAGATATTCAGTTTTCTGGCAATATCATGTATAGTCGTTTCAGATTGCTTCGCCATTTATAAATTTTGGGGGTAAAGTTAAAAAATATTTCTTTTCTTATTGCAATCGATTGCACATCTTCTTTTTTCCTTTTATATTTGTGTTTTTAATAATTACAATCAATTTGAAATGAACAAATACTTAATTATTTTACTTGCGGCTTTTTTTCTTTCTTCCTGTGTTGGTAATAAATCAGGTATGCCTGAATTTTCTGAGCTTACAGAACAGTTGGGTAGTCAGTTAAAAGTTTTGGTCGATCATACCCCGTCTGAAAAAGTTCCGCGCTCTTATCCCGATGAAGACGGCGGCTACTGGATGGTAGGTATCAATGACTGGACCTGCGGTTTTCCGGCAGGTTCATTTTGGTATATGTATGAATTGACTGGTGATGTTTTCTGGAAAGAGGTTGCGCTTGAAAATACCTTGAAGCTCGAAGGTGTTCAGTACCGGACAAATACCCATGATCTTGGATTTATGGTATTTTGCAGCTATGGAAATGCTTACCGGCTGACTGGAAACGAAGAATACAAAGAGGTGATTTTGCAGGCGTCTGAATCGCTGATGACCCGGTTTAATCCTACTGTTGGATGCATCAGATCATGGGATCATGGCAACTGGCAGTTTCCCGTAATTATCGATAATATGATGAACCTGGAAATGCTTTTCTGGGCGTCTGAAGTTACCGGTGATCCCAAATACAGCGATGCAGCGATCTCCCATGCCAACGTAACCATTGAAAACCATTTTCGCGACGATTGGAGCAGTTATCATGTAGTTGATTTCGATACCATAACAGGACAGCCAATAGAGAAGGTAACCCATCAGGGCTTGAGCGACGAATCGGCCTGGGGAAGGGGCCAGGCATGGGGACTTTATGGTTTCATCATGACTTACCGTGAAACAACCGATGAAAAATATTTAAATGTTGCTGAAAACATTGCCGGTTTTATTATGAAGAATCTGCCGGAAGACGGAGTTTCTTACTGGGATTACAACGATCCGGATATTCCGGAAACCAATCGCGATGCATCTGCAGCGGCTATTACTGCTTCCGCACTTTTTGAACTGAGCCTGCTCGCTGACGACGGTCAAAAATACCTGGATGC
>JBMCIT010000193.1:0-3585 GCA_048616715.1 Tangfeifania sp.
CTATTTTTGCAAACATGTCAGCAAAAGACAAATACATTGCCCGCGAGGGCTGGCTTTCCATTTTTGGAAATATTTTTCTTTTCGGTTTGAAATACTGGGCGGGAATATCAACCGGCTCGCTGGCCCTGGTTGCCGACGCCTGGCATACACTTTCCGACACGGTTTCGTCAGTAATTGTTTTAATTGGTGGAAAAATTTCGCGAAAGCCTGCCGACGACAATCATCCGTTTGGGCATGGCCGGGCCGAGCACATTTCGTCCATAATTATAGGAGTATTGCTTGCCATAATTGCCTTTGATTTTATTGTGAGTGCTGTCCAAAAATTCAGTTCGCGCGAACAGACATTTTTTGGCCTTTTTGCATGGGTTGCTACCATCATTTCCATTTTGGCGAAAGAAGGAATGGCACAATATGCTTTTTGGGCAGCAAAAAAAACCAAATCGTCAATTCTGAAAGCCGACGGCTGGCATCACCGAACCGATGCGCTTTCATCGATAATTATTCTGGTTGGTATTGCAGTGGGGAGTTTTTACTGGTGGACCGATGCAGTTCTGAGTTTTATTGTGGCACTGATGATTGGCTGGGCCAGCTACAAAATTTTATCAAAGGAAATTACTTCATTACTGGGCGAAAGTCCTTCGGATGAAATGTTGATTTCTATCCGCGAAAAGACCCAGAAAGCTTTTAAAGAACCGTTGTATTTGCACCACATCCATCTTCACGAGTACGGAAATCACACCGAATTGAGTTGTCATATTAAACTTCCACCGCAAATGCCCTTGGAGGAAGCACACGATATTTGTACAAAAGTAGAGCGTGTAATCTGGGAGGAATTTGGATTTATTTCCACTGTTCATCCCGAACCCATTGAATGGTAGGCCTCCCCTAACCCCTCCAGGAGGGGGATCAAGAGGAAGGAATTTCGGGTTGTTTCGGGTTTCAAAAATTTATTATCTTTCACTTTAAAATGATTAACCAAAAATGATAACAGCAGTAGTTTTAATACAGACAAAAAGGGAAGAAGTTAACAGCGTAGGCGAGAAACTGGCCGAAATTGACGGCGTTGTTGAAGTTTATTCAGTGAGCGGACACTACGATTTGATTGCAATTATGCGACTGGAAACCAACGAGAAACTGGCCGAATTGATGACTGAAAAACTGACCGGAGTAAAAGGAATAACTGACACTGAATCGATGATTGCCTTCCGGAAAATCTCGAAAAAAGATATATCGTTCGGGTGATTTCCGGGAGACGGACTTTCCGAAGTCCGTCAAATTTAAAATGACAGTTCCGGTCAATTTATTATTGGCATGAAACAAGATGGTTTGCATTACGGCAGCTCAATAATCCGAATGTTCCGGAAATGAATTTCTGCACCTTCTGCCTCGAGGCAGATGTACCCCTCTTTTTTGGTTGACTGGCTGATGCCGTTTACAAATTTTCCGTTTACTGAAAGTTTGATTGTGCCATCCACGCAAACTACATCGTAAGTGTTCCATTCGCCTTTTCCCTTGCAGCGGTTTTCAATAGATTTGCTTCGCCTGCCGCGAGGATTGTCCGGAACAACTTCCACACCACCAACTCCAAAAAGTTCGCCATGCACATAAGCGATGGGCGGCTTTTTGCCATTTCGCGTATTTTGGTTTACCCAATCGAGTTCCAGCATTTGAACTTCTACGCCATTTGGCAGCCGGTTTTCACCGGGTTCGGCATCACTCCATACAAACATACCTGAATTGCCTCCGGCCTCCATGTGTTTCCACTCAATGTGCATGATGAAGTTTTTATATTTCTTTTCGCTGCGGACAACGCCAATAGGAAGCCCGGAGCAAATCAGCTCATCGCCTTTCACTGCCCAGGTTTCGTCTTCTGTATTTACCTGGAACCAATTAACCGGCCCTTCTTTTATTTTTTTACCGGGAATAATTTCCTGATGGTTTATTTCATCGCCAAATTTAAAAAGCGGTTGCTGGGCATCTGTTTTTTCCGATACCAAAAATACCAACAGAAACAGGATTGTAATTTTCATTGTTGCTTAATTTTTTTTGATTACTATTTATTTTACATCTTTTACTTTCTTTTCAGATAGCTGTATTTGGTTTACCGGCTTTCGGAATTTCTTCATTAATTTCAGGAACCGGACCGAATGCGTAAGTTTTGGGGCCGAGGTAGAGGTCGGAGTTCATAATTTCTTCCCATGTTACGTCTTTTCCTGTATACGCGGCAATTCGGCCCATAATGGTTAAAAGCGTTGAATTTACCTGTGCTCCGGCATCGTTAACCGTATTTCCGGTACGAATTCCGGTAATTAGGTTGATGTGTTCCTGCACAAACGGGTTGGGTACTTTCCATTTTTCGTTTGGTTCTTCTTCGGTGGGGTAGGGATATTCCCAGATGATATTTCCCTTCAGGTCATATAATTTCCCGGCCGCATCTGCATATCCTTTGCTGCCGTTTATCTGCTGCACTTTTCCGTTGGTGCATCCGTTAATTTGCCGTGCAGAACAATGTGTGCGCATTCCGTTTTCATACACATATTCAATGCTGAAAAAGTCGTACTGATCGCCGGTAATTCTCCGCTGGCGGCCTCCGTAGCCAATGGCCTTTACCGGATTTTTCCCGATGTACCAGTTCATTACATCCACTTCATGAATAAATTGTTCGGTAATATGGTCGCCCGATAACCAGCAAAAATTTACCCAGTTGCGCAACATGTATTCCATTTCGCTCCATTCAGGTTGTGGTTTTCGCACCCACAATGCACCCCCATTACGGATAATATGTGCGCCGGTAATTTCGCCAATTTTTCCATTGGCTACCTGTCGCTGTGTTTCCATGTAATCTTTTTGTACCCGGCGGATCGTTCCGCTTACCATGCACAAACCAAGCGATTCGGCTTTTTTTGAAGATGCCAGCACCGAGCGTGCGCCCACCGGATCGACTGCACAGGGTTTTTCCATGAAAACGTGTTTGCGGGCATTTATGGCAGCTTCCACATGTGCCGGCCTGAAATGCGGCGGGGTGCACAGCAGCACGAGGTCCACTCCTGCATCAATCACTTTTTGGTAGGCATCGAACCCAATGAAACAGTTTTCATCAGCTATTTCTACATCTCGCTCCTCTTTCAGTTTTTTCCGGCAGTTGTCGAGTTTATCCTGAAAAACATCTGCAAGCGCCGTAATTTGCAAATTCGGTCCGGCATCCAGGAAATTGATGACTGCCCCGGTTCCGCGACCCCCACACCCGATTAATCCGGCCTTAATCACTTCTCCGTCGGGCGCCTGATTAAGCAATTCAGGAAGCTCAATTTCTTCTTTTTTATTTTCGGGGCCGGCACACGAGGTAAAAATTCCGGCTGCTCCCAAGGTTCCCAGGGTAGTTTTTGTGATGAAATTCCGGCGGTTCAATTCTGGTTTTTCCATGGTAGTTTTATTTGTTTAACATCATCTTGAAATTGAAACCGGTAATTTACAAAAGATTATTTAGCTTTTTGATTTGCTTTGAATTTTATCCTTAAGAAAATTATTGAGAAAATTTCTGTCTTCATTCATTTATTTTCTGAAAAGAGTGGTCTTGCAATAAAC
>JBMCIT010000194.1:0-3564 GCA_048616715.1 Tangfeifania sp.
TTTTATTTTTTGGGTGGCTGAATCCCACGTTGTTTTGCAACTTCTTCCAAACGCTTCTGAAATTTCGATTTTTTTACCGGTTTTTTCTTGTTTACCTGCAATTTTGCCCTGATTTTTTCTTCATCGATAAATGAACGGATAATGTATGTCTGCCCAATAGTTATCAGGTTGGCAAGAAAATAGTAGTAACTCAATCCTGAAGAATAATTGTTCAGAATGAAAAGGAACATTACCGGCATAAGGTACATCATTGTTTTCATTCCGGGCATTCCCTGCGATGTAGTAACCTGCTGGTTCAAATGGGTCGAAATCACCGTGGTAACAGTCATCAGCAAACAAAATAAACTCACATGGGCCCCATAAAAAGGAATTTCAAATGGCAGATCCAGTATAGAATCATAGGTTGATAAATCGTGCGCCCACAAGAAACTTTCCTGCCTCAGCTCAATGGAGTTCGGGTAGAAAAAGAACATGGCAATCAGTATAGGGAACTGCAGCAGCATGGGTAAACAGCCTCCCATTGGATTTACACCGGCCTTTTTGTAAAGCGCCATGGTGGCCTGCTGTTTTTCCATGGCTTTATCTTTGCCGAATTTCGCGTTTAACTCATCGATTTCGGGTTTCAATGCACGCATTTTTGCCTGCGACATGTACGATTTGTAAGTAAACGGAAACAATGCTGTTTTTATAAAAATTGTGAGCAGAAGTATGATGATGCCAAAATTGGCAATGTATTTACTCAGAAAGTTAAACAGTGGAATAATAATGTATTTGTTTACCGGACGAACGATGGCGTAACCCAGATAAACCAGCCGCTCCATACCTATGTCGTACTGATTTAGCGTTTGATAATGGTTGGGGCCAAAATAAAACTGCATATCCAGGTTTTGGCTGTTTGTAGCTTCGTAAGGTAAAGCAATATCTGCATGGAAATTCGCCAGGTACTCCGGATCTTCTTCATACTTCTCGGAGCGCACAAAAGCATTCGGAAAGGCATCATCGGCAATGATTGTTGAATTAAAAAACAATTGTTTGAATCCGATCCATTTTACGCGGGTTGTCAGGTCTTCTTCGTCCGATTTATTTTTTGAAAGTTCGTCAACATCATCTCCATGAAATTTATAGTTGATGTTGGTATAACGGTCTTCGCCAAATTTTGAAGGACGTTCCTGCCGCGGCATGTCTATTTCCCAGGTAAAATTAAGGTACGATTGATTGGCAGCAATAAACTGGTTCATTTCCTGCAGGTTGATATCGAAATCGACCATATAGGAATTGTGTTTCAGTGTGTAAACATATTCCAGGTATTTCCCGGGAGCAACTTCGAGCCGGAATGAAGCCGATTTGGTTTCCCCCGGGTTTTCGTTGTTGAATTTGATCCGTCCTTCGCTGCCCTTGCCGACTTCGGGCCCTGAAACAACAATATTTTTCTGGTCGAAACCAGGTTCAAAATAAAACTGGTCGGTTTGGATGCTCCGGTTTTGTGAGAAGAAATTCAGGCCGAATAGTGTTTCAGGGCCATCGAAAAGCATGAGCGGCAACGAATCGTGCGTTACATAATCTTTTAACCTGACAGAGTAAATTCTCCCACCTTTATTGGTGAAAGTAATTTCCACCAGGTTGTTTTCAATGGTATAAAATTCCTGTTCGCCAGTTGCAGCCACGCCAAAAACACCAAACTGGTCGATTTTTTGCTGCAACTCGGCATCAGCATTGATTGTATCCTCAACAGGTGCGGTAACCGATTGCTGAGTTTCCTGGGTTTGTTGCTGCTGTTGTTCCGGTTCCCGTGCCTGCTGTGCTTCAACCATTGCTATGGAATCGCGGCGGCGTTTGGCCTCCTGAATCTCTTCTTCCGAAGGTTGGTTCATTACAGAAAATACTACAAGTATTGCAAAAATGAGGACAATTCCGATAATCGAGTTTTTATCCATTTTTTTATTCAGCTAATGAATTTTTAATAAAGTCAATAAATATTGGGTGAGGGTTTAAAACGGTACTTCGGTATTCCGGGTGAAACTGAACTCCGACAAACCATTTATGATCAGGTATTTCAACAATTTCCACCAGTTCGGTTTCCGGATTCACACCCACCGGCACCATACCCGCTTCTGCAAACTGATTCCTGTAATTGTCATTAAATTCATAACGGTGGCGGTGGCGTTCATAAACTGTTAATTTATTGTATGCTTTGCAAACATTTGAATCTTTCTCAATAATTCTGCATTCATAAGCTCCCAGACGCATGGTTCCGCCATAATCGGTAATTCCTTTCTGGTGCTCCATCAGATCGATTACCGGATGCGGCGTTTTAGGGTTCATTTCAGTGGAATCTGCACCCTTAAGGTTTAAAACATTCCGGGCAAATTCTATAACAGCCACCTGCATTCCCAAACAAATTCCGAGGTAGGGAATATTGTTTTCGCGGGCATACCGGGCTGCCTGAATTTTGCCATTCATTCCGCGATGACCAAAACCGGGAGCTACAATAATTCCATTTAAACCCGACAATGTTTCTTCAATGGTATCAGGTTCAATTGATTCCGAGTGAATCCATTCTATATTCACATCGCAGTAATTAACCGCACCGGCATGAACAAGCGCCTCGGCAATTGATTTATAAGCATCACGCAATTCAACATATTTTCCAACAAGCCCGATTGTAACCGAATGTTTCAGGTTCCCCAGCCTGTCCAGAAAATCACTCCAGGGACCCAGGTTGATATCTTCTTTTATGGCAAGCCCCAGTTTTTTCATCACTGTAAGATCGAGCTTTTCATCGAGCATCTTCAGTGGTACTTCGTAAATTGTGGGAACATTTACCGACTGCACCACTGCATCCGGATCGACATTGCAGAAAAGTGCCACTTTTTCGCGAATGGTTTTATCAATCTGGTGTTCCGTTCTTAAAACCAGAATATCGGGCTGAACACCTGCCTCGAGCAGCAGTTTAACAGAATGCTGTGTCGGTTTTGTTTTCAATTCGCCGGTAGCAGCGAGGTAAGGAACCAGTGTTAAATGCACTACCAGCGCTTTGCTTCCCAGCTCCCTTTTTAATTGCCTTACAGATTCAATATAGGGCAGCGACTCAATATCACCAACCGTACCACCAATTTCTGTAATAACAATATCGTATTTCCCTTTTTGCCCGAGGATTTTTATTCTTCGCTTAATCTCGTCGGTAATGTGCGGAATAATCTGAACCGTTTTTCCGAGGTAATCACCGCGTCGTTCTTTACTTATTACCGATTGATAGATTCTTCCGGTTGTAACATTGTTGGCCTGGGAAGTCGATTCATTCAGAAATCGTTCATAATGACCCAGATCGAGGTCGGTTTCTGCACCGTCTTCGGTAACGAAACACTCACCGTGTTCATAAGGGTTCAGCGTTCCCGGATCGACATTTATGTATGGATCCAACTTTTGTATGGTAACACTGTAGCCCCTCGACTGCAGCAACTTGGCCAGCGACGAGGCTAAAATACCTTTTCCCAGGGAGGAGGTTACCCCACCGGTCACGAATATGTATCTTGTATCAGGCAATTTTCTAAATCTTTAAGTTTT
>JBMCIT010000195.1:0-3552 GCA_048616715.1 Tangfeifania sp.
ACAATTCCTTACTTTTGTGGTCTTTAAAACCGAAAGAAAACAATGGCTATTATTTTAAATATTGAAACCTCAACCGAAGTCTGTTCTGTAAATGTTTCGGAAAACGGAAAACTTCTTTTTGAAAAAGAGAGCCTTGAAGGGTTGAACCATTCGGAACTGCTCACCGTTTTCATCCAGGACCTTTTCAGGGAAAACAACCTTGAGATGAAAGCCATCGATGCAGTGGCTGTGGCAAAAGGTCCGGGTTCGTACACCGGATTACGAATTGGCGTTTCGGTAGCCAAAGGATTGTGCTACGCGCTGGAGAAACCGCTGATTGCCATCAGCACACTGGATGCCATGGGAATTTTTACCAGCCAGCATCCGCAGCAGTTCAATATAGAAACCGAAGAAAAAGAAAACCTGCTTTTTTGCCCCATGATTGACGCCCGGCGCATGGAAGTTTACACCGCCCTTTACAATTCCAAAGGAGAACAACTGGAAACGGTTTCTGCAAAAATGATCGA
Organism: Tangfeifania sp.; assembly: GCA_048616715.1. Lineage (GTDB taxonomy): Bacteria > Bacteroidota > Bacteroidia > Bacteroidales > Prolixibacteraceae > Tangfeifania. Next base: position 507 of record JBMCIT010000195.1, read on the forward strand.
CGAAAATTCGTTTTCAGAAAGATTGAAAAAATCAAAAATAGCTTTTTTCGGAAACGGGGCTGCCAAATGTGCAAAGGCGCTGAACCACTCCAATGCCCTGTTTTATGGCCCCTTAAAAGCTTCGGCACGATTTATGATTCAGATTGCCGAAGACAAATACAACAAAAAGGAATTTGAGAACGTTGCCTACTTCGAGCCATTTTATTTAAAAAACTTTGTAGCAACGGTTCCGAAAAACAAGATTATAAAATGAAGAAATACTTTATAGCAGCCTTGTTAGCATTTTTGCTCACACAAACAGTTTCGGCCAAAAAAGAGCGCATAGTGTTCAACCTCAAATTTGGTTTTGTAAAAGGCGGCGAGGCCGTGCTTAACATCCACGATACGTTGTTTCAAAACCAACCCGCCATTCACTACTACCTCGAAGTGCGCACCACCGGTCTCACCGACAAGCTCTTTGGGGTGAACGACATTTATGAATCGATAGTGGATGCACAAACCCGGCTGCCCCTGAAATCAGTAAGAAACATTAAGGAAGGCAAATACCGCTGGTACAACGAAACACTGTTTTACCACGACAAAGATTCACTGTTGAGCCAGAAATCGGGATGGCGCCCTGCCCCCGAAAACCTGGTGGATATTGTATCGGTATTTTTCTATTTTATCAATAACTACCTGATGGAGAACATTGAAAAAGGCAAACAGGTAAGCCTGCCCACATTTCATGCCGATAAAATCGATACTGTATCTGTTCAATATTTGGGCGACAGATTAATAAAAAGTGACATGGGAGAAATCGATACGTATGTTCTGGCCCCGACCGTAAACAAAGGAAAATTGCTGAACCGCTCCGACGGGCTGAAATTTTTTATCTCAAAAGAATCAAAATTGCCGGTACTTCTCAAATTCGACATGCGGGTGGGTGCTTTGCGGGCCGTGCTTGAAAGCTATGAAATTGACGGGGAACAACAGGTTTCGAAGTAATTTACCTGATTCTTTTCCAAAAACCAGCCGAAAGTGTTCATTTTTAACTGATTTGTTTATTTTTGCACCATCAGAAAATATAATAACAAAAATTCATGGCATCAACATCAGATTTTAGAAACGGGATGTGCATTAATTATAAAGACGATATTTATACCATCGTACATTTTTTGCACGTTAAACCCGGAAAGGGACCCGCATTTGTTCGTACAAAACTCAAAAATGTTAAAACCGGCCGTGTCATCGAGAACACCTTTTCTGCCGGCTCCAAAGTGGAAGAAGTAAGGGTTGAGCGGCGCCAGTACCAGTATCTGTACAAAGACGACATGGGGTACAATTTTATGAATACCGAAACTTTCGAGCAAATTCCGGTACCGGAAAGCATGCTCGAAAATGCCGACCTGATGAAAGAAGGACAGGTAATTGAAATCCAGTTTCATGCAGAATCCGAAACGCCGCTGACGGCTGAAATGCCGCCGTTTGTCGAACTGGAAGTAACCCAAACCATAGAGGGCGAAAAAGGGAATACTGCCAGTTCCACAGCGCTGAAACCCGCTACCCTGGAAACCGGTGCCGAAATTATGGTTCCGATGTTTATAAACGAAGGCGAAGTAATTAAAGTTGACACACGCGACCGTTCATACAGTGAGAGGGTGAAAAACTAAAATATTCCTGAAATAGAATTTCGATCAATCCGGTTTCTGTGAAGCCGGATTTTTTTGTGCTACGTTCGCCGCTTTTTCCTCGCGGCGGGAATAAATGTCGGCGGCCACAATCATGGCGGTAAAGCCCCAAAACGGCACTGATAATTTATCTGTATCCAGGAAGTTATTCAAAAATCCATGTACATAATATGTTACCAGCCCTACAATAGCTGCCAGTACAATCGATCGCAGCCGCGAATCTTTCAGCCTCGAATAAGCATGAATTCCGGTGTACAGAACCATAATAATGATAACCAGGAAAGTAACCAGCCCCAGAACTCCCGACTCTGAAAGCGGACCGAGGTATTCGCTGTGGGCATTGCCACCGTCTGCGACGTTGGTTGAAATAATCGTGCGTTCGCGACTAAGTTGGTAAGGAGCATACTGAAACATGTAAGTTCCCGGGCCGTAGCCAAACACCGGTTTGTCTTCAAACATACTGATAGCACTGCTCCAGCGGTTTATACGCTCAAGGTTGGAAGCATCGGAGGAAATATTGGAAATAGACGATACGTGCTCCATCAGGTTGGAAGAGGATTCATCGGAATTGCGCTCGAGGTGCATTAAAATCTGGTGCTGAAAAGAAAGAACAAAGGCAATAACAACAATTGCTGTAATAAAAATAGGCTGAAATCGGATTTTCAGCTTGATAATACTCCAAACAATCAGGGCAGCAACCATACTCACCCACGCTGCCCGGCTGTAAGACAATACCAAAGCAATTAACAGGATACCAAACACCACCAGTCCGGCATTTTTTATTTTTTGTGAATAATGCCTGCTGAATGCAAACATTGCTGCAAACGGCAGGTACATTGCAATTGCCGCTCCATAGGAAGTGTGATCGTTGTAAAACGGCGAAACCACATAATGTGCCGCTTGCTTGTCCCACAAACCATATCCCCAATGCCGGTAAGTTGAATAAAAAACCACTACCAGAAAACCAATCAGGTACAACCATACATATTGCTCCATTTTACGGCCCCCTTTAAAAATTTTTGCAGTGAGCAGGTACAAACACACCACAAACCACATGCGGGCCAGCAAAAATTTAAACGAAACTACCGGCATAGTACTGGTGAGGCTGGTTAAAAATATCCAAATCAGGTTTATGTAAATGGCCATGGAAACAGGATGCAAAAGTATATTGCGATCAAATTTTCGCTCCTGGATTATTTTCAGCATAAAAAGAATAAAGACTCCAAAAAGCAGCGGCTCGGTTGGCAGGTACATGTCGAAACCAACGGAAGGCATAATTTCGCGGAGCGGAAGCGACAGTGGCGCAAAAAATACCACAAACCAGATAAGTTTATCGAATGAAAAAACTGCCAGTAAAAAAACACCCAAAACAACCGGCA
>JBMCIT010000196.1:0-3548 GCA_048616715.1 Tangfeifania sp.
TGCAGGGCTTTTTGCACCTCGGGCCGCTGCAGGTGGTTTTCCATAGTCGCGTAATCGGCCGAACTATCGTAAAGTACAACGCCGTTGGGGGCAATTATTGTAATCCGGATATTGGGCTGGGGAATAATCTGTTTCAGTTCGCCAATCCGGTTCAGTCCGTTTTTTTCAATCAGCTTGTTTTGCTGAATAAACCGGTGGGTAATTTCGGTAATGTTATCGAGTGTATTTTCCAGTTGTGCGGTGCGGTACTTTTTTTCACGCTGGTACTGAAAGGTAAGAATGGCGCCTGTGAACAGAAAGAAAACAACGATAAAGTAGAAAAATATTTCGCCCCTGAATGATTTTTTAAACACGTTTAAATTCCTTTAAAATGAAAATTATTTGTCGCGGAAGCAGTATCCGTAACCCGACTTTCCATTGATGTTTTTCCCGTATTCCCCAATTTTTTTGCGCAACCGGGCAATATTTACATCCACATTGCGCTCGGTAACAATTACATCGTCTTTCCAGATGCGTTTAAGAATCTCTTCCCGGCTGATATATTGACCTATGTTTTTCAGCAAAAGTGCAAGAATTTCAAATTCTTTGCGGGTGAGGTTAACAACCTGGCCCGAAAGCGATATTTCCTTTTTCTGTGGATCTACTTTTAAATTCTTGTAAATTAACTGTTCGGCATGAGCTTCGGCATGGCCGCCTCGTTTAAGTATGGCTTTAATGCGGGCAATTACCTCTTTTATTGAAAACGGTTTCGAAATGTAATCATCTGCGCCTACATTAAAACCGGTCAGAATATCGTTTTCTTCGCCTTTGGCCGTAAGGAAAATAATCGGGGTTTTGATTTTTTTATCCTTACGGAGAAGGTTGGCTACTTTGAAACCCGACATTCCGCTCATCATTACATCCAGCAAAATCAGGTCGTATTTTTCGATGGGCTTTTTCAGGGCCTCTTCGCCGGAGTGGGCAATATCGATGGTAAATCCTTCGCTTTCGAGATTAAACTGAAGAATTTCGCACAAATCCTTTTCATCGTCAACAATGAGAATATTATAAATGTCTTTCATTTTTGCAGGTTCTGTTTTGCTTTTAGCTAATTTACGTTAATTTTTGAAAAGCAAAAATATTAAACTTCGGTTAACTTTCAGTTAAGATTATCTTTGTTGGTTATGGATTTAGTAAACTTCGGTTAACAATAATTCATCATTAACCGTATTTTTGACTGAATTTTGTAATGATAAATGTTACTTGTTACAAAACGATTACTAAATAATTAAATCTTATTAATATATATTTGTGGCCTTTAACAGGCTTTTTAATGATAAAGAAAACAGCATTATCTTATTTATTTTTTCTGATGTTTTTCCCCGGTTTCAGCCAGGACGAAAACTTTGAACCTGCGGGCAGTGCTTTCGCAACAATATTTGCCAACTTTCATGGTGGGATCACCGGAAGTGCAACCGACGAAGCTGCCTTTGAATTAGTGCGCGGTTATTTGGGGTATGAATACCGTTTCAGCCCGGAGTATTCTGCCAAAATAAATGTGGATGTGGGCAGCCCCGATGATCTTTCACCTGTATCGCGAATAAGAAGGTACGCCTATTTTAAAAATGCTTATTTGCGATACACGAAATCATATTTACAAGTTGATTTTGGACTGATAAGCCTGAGGCAGTTTAAACTCCAGGAAAATATATGGGAACGCAGGTATTTAATGAAAACCCTTGCCGATGAGCACCGGCTGGGCTCTTCCGCCGATTTGGGAATGAACGTCCACTACAAATTCAGCGAAATTATCGATGCCGATTTTACCGTAGTGAATGGCGAAGGGTACACCAGCCTGCAAATGGACGATATTTTCAAATACAGTTTGGGAACAACAATCAGGATTCCGCGCAATTTTTCTACACGTGTGGTTTACGACATTATGCACGACGAAATTTCAGAAACAACCCTGCTTTTTTTTACTTCTTACGATTTCAGAAAAAAATGGAACATAGCCGCCGAATTTATTTTGAGACAAAACGACGAATGGAGGCCGGGCCACAATATTTACGGACTTTCGGTTTTCGGAAAATACAACCTGAACGGTAAATACCAGTTGTTTGCCCGGTACGACAAGATTGAATCCAACATTCTTGCGGGAGAAAACATTCCGTGGAACCTGGCCGAAGATGGTTCGGCGCTTGTTGCCGGAATTCAGTATAACCCCGTAAAAGATATTAAAATGGCACTGAATTATCACGACTGGCAACCCTGGGCCGCCAATGTTAAAAAAGAGGCCTTTGTGTTTTTAAACCTGGGTATTAAAATCTAAATCAGGACAAATGACTCGGATTATTATTTCTATACTGACAATATTACTGGTTTTTTCAGGCTGCCGCGAAAGTAATTTTTATTTACCCGATGACAGGCGGATTTTGCGCGATGACGGAAGCGGAACCGGAACGGTAACCTGGAACAATGAGAAGGAACATCTTCTGGAAGGTTTTGTTTTTGTGAACGACGGCCAGGTACTCACCATCGAACCCGGAACCGTTATTCGCTTCAGGGCGGGGCAGGCCGAAAATGCCAGTGCACTGATTGTGGCCCGTGGCGGAAAAATAATTGCCAACGGCACAAAAGAAGAACCTATTATTTTTACTTCGGAAAATGACGATCTGCATGGGTCGGTGGATAAAGAAGAACGCGGCTTGTGGGGCGGCCTCATCATTCTGGGAAATGCACCGTTGAACGTGAGCGGCGGCGAAGAACGCGTAGAGGGAATTCCTTATTTTGAACAACGGGGCATTTTTGGCGGCAGCGATGAGGACGATGATTCGGGCATTTTGCGCTACGTTTCCATCAGGCATGGCGGCACCAATATTGGCGAAGGAAATGAAATAAACGGCCTGACTTTGGGTGGGGTAGGAAACAAAACCGAAATTGATTATTTGGAAGTAATTTCAAATGCCGATGATGGCGTGGAAATATTCGGTGGAACGGTTAACCTGAAAAATATTGTGGTTTCAGGATGCAGCGACGATGCTTTTGATTACGACCTCGGCTGGAGCGGCAACGGACAGTTTTGGCTGGGAATCGAGAACGATTTTGTGGGCGATAACCTGATTGAAGCAGGCGGGGGAACAGACCCGGTGATAGGCTTTCCGAATTCGTTACCCAATATTTTCAATGCTACATTAATTGGTAACGGCCTTACCGGAAACGGCTCGCTGGCTGTTTTCGAACGGTTTGCCGGAGGGGTAATCGCCAATTCCGTTTTGATGAACGATCCGAACGGAATCGTGCTCGAAGTAACCGATGGCGCCAACGACAGTTTCAGCCAGTGGAAAAACGGGAAGCTCGACATCCGCAACAACCTTTTTTCCAATGTGGCCGAAGGGGAAAACAATTCGCCTTTTAAGCTGAAAGGAGTGTATTCTTCTGAAATGGAAAATGAATGGGCTGCTTATTTTTTGGCGGCACAAAACGAAACCGGCAACCCGGGAATTGACCCGGAGACGGGCTATTTTGTGCCGTTGCAAAAACTCACCGGCAATTTAAGCGAATACCCC
>JBMCIT010000197.1:0-3545 GCA_048616715.1 Tangfeifania sp.
CAATATTTAAAAGATATTTTTACATTTTGGGCATTAAATTTACAATATGCAATAAATTATGAAACAGCCCTAAGCTATCTTAGCCGTTGTGAAACTCTGTTTACTATTAATAAAATCCGGTTAATTATGAAAAAGTTAGTTTTTGGGCTCGTTTTAACAATTGCATTTATCGCATGTGAAAAGGATGATTTAACATCAGTAAGTGGCGAACAATCTCCAATGGGAGAGGTTGGCAACAAGGTTTCTTCATCATCAACAACAATTGCAGGTGTAAGCAACTTTTCCGCTGAAGTCGTGTCACTTGAAAATGGGGTTTCATCCTATTCCGGCAGTGCCACCGTTACCAATCCAACCATCAAAAATATTTTGTCAAATGCTCCTGAGTGCACAGTAGAAGGTAATACGGTTACTGCAACCGGCATTGAATTTAAATCTACCAAAGATGGAATCGAAGCGATTAACGGACTCGACCCCGGAGTAATTGTAAAATACGATGCGGTTGTTGGCGATTCCTACCCGGTTGGCTCCTCCGGAAAATCGCGCAAAGTGGTGAGCCGCTCTACCGAAGACGATTATCCATACGGTTTCTTTTACATTAAAGTTATTAAAGTTGAAGAAAACACAAACAAACTTGGCGTAAGCAAAATCACCTACTGGGCAAACCACCGGTTTGGTTTGGTTGGGATTGAATTTCAGTTTGATGACGGCACAACCGCAAAATACCCGGTCTATAACAGTGCAGAGAATGATTAATCAACAAAATTAAGGCGCATCAATAAAACTGGCAATCGAAATCCAAATTAAAAATCAATCAATAACTGATGAAATACCTGACCGTTCAGGGCGAAAGGAAAAAAATCCCACCTTTCCCTCACCATAAAAACTACGTTTATCGCTGCTACCGTTTTTTCGAAGTGAAAAATCTGGTTAACTTTTTAATTATCAACGGGTGGTTTAGGATTTTCAAGGAATTTTACTACAACTGGAAACACGATTGCGCCATTCCGCGCGATCTGCTGATCGACCCAACCAGCGCATGCAATTTAAAATGTAAAGGTTGCTGGGCATCTGATTACAAAAAAAACAGTAACCTCTCTTTTGAGAAACTGGATGAAATCTTCACCGAGGCGCAAAAAATTGGTGTGATGGATATTCTCATGACCGGCGGTGAACCGCTGATGCGGAAAAATGATATTATTAAATTATGCAGCAAACACCGAAAACTTACATTTGCAGCATTTACCAACGGTACATTGATTGACGAGGAATTTGCCGATGAAATGGCTCGCCTGGGCAACCTTAATGTCTTTATCAGCATCGAAGGATTTCGCGAAGAAACCGATTTCAGACGCGGTGATGGGGTTTTCGACAAAGTAATTGCAGCAATGGATATCCTGAAACAGCGAGATATTGGTTTTGGATTTTCGGCTTGCTACCATTCCCAAAATTACAAAACCATTGCCAGCGACAAATTTTTGGATTTTGTACGCGAAAAGGGGGCCTGGTTCGGTTGGTTGTTTAACTACTTCCCCATTGGCAGCGATGCCGATGTTTCGCTGTGCTGCACTGCCGAACAGCGGTCGTATGTAATGAAAAAAATAGATGCTTATTCAAAAAAGCATAAATTCACGATCATCGACTTTGCCAACAGTGGCCATAAAGCCATTGGCTGCGTGGCCGCAGGTAACGATTTTGCCCACATCAATTCAAACGGCGATTTGGAACCCTGTGCATTTTGCCATTATTCCGACTCGAATGTGAATGACATGACATTTACCCAGGCACTGAAATCGCCATTTTTTAAAAAATTCCGAAGCGTAAAACCGTTTTCACAGAATTTTCTTCGGCCCTGCCCCATGATCGATGTTCCCGAAGCCCTTATCGAAGTCTGCAAATCAGATGATGTGCGTTCAACGCATCTTCACAATCCTGAATCGGCAGAACAACTTGCAGCAAAAACAAAACCTTTTGCAAAACGCTGGGAACCAACAGCCAACCGGTTATATGAAAAAATGCCACGGAGTGAAAAACGGCGGTTCGGCATATTAACCCGGCTTTTGCTTTCAGGTAACGACTTAAAAAAGAATTGATAAAATTTTTCGGATGAATAAATTGTTGCCTTACAAACTGAAAATACCTGGCTTGATAAGTATTATATGTGCTGCAATACTTACTTTTTTTTACTTTTACTATGGTTTTAAAATATCTATTCCGGTATTTGCCGTCTACTCGTCATTCCTTGAAACAAAAATATTTTCGGTTTTTACAACCAACTTTACCGAAGAGCTGATTTTACTGCTTTTTATTGGAGGGTTTTCGTTGATCGTGTTTTCTAAAGAAAAAAATGAAATAAATTGTTTGAAATTGGTAAGAATTAAAGCGCTGATAAATACAGCTATTGCTATTATTGTATGGTGGTTGTTTACTTTACTGTTTATTTTCGGAAACGGATTTATAGCCATTCTTGTATTAAACTTAATTATACCTTTCATCATTTATCTGGCTTTTTTTTACCGATTAAAAAAACGCGCGTTAAAAAAGGCGCGGTTGCAAAAATTAGAACGAACACTGACTGATTTTAAAACCGAAGTTTTAAGTGTTACTCCTGATAAAACTATCTGATTCAGCCTGCAGGAATACTTCAACAATGGTTGACAGCAATCTAAATACTGGGTTTATGCAAGAAAAATAAACGGTTAACCAAGATCGCAGGTATTGCATGTTTTAATTCGAAATACTATTTTAACCACATTTTATTAGCATAAATGGAAGTTGTTGTAAAAGCTGTTGAAACCAAAAAAGAATTAAAAACCTTCATTCTTCTTCCGTACATTATCCATAAAAATCATTCAAACTGGGTTCCGCCAATATATATAGATGAACGAAGGTTTTTCAATCCGAAAAAAAACCATTCATTCAGTTATTGCGATACAACTCTGGCCATTGCATGGATAAACGGAAAGGCAGTCGGACGCATAATGGGCATCATTCACCGCAACTACAACAGGCAACATAATGAAAACCACGCAAGGTTTTGTTTTATTGAATCATGGAATGATCTGGAAGTTTTCCGCGCTTTAATTGATTACGTTACAAAATGGGCGAAAAAGTATGGAATGGTAAAATTGATAGGCCCGCTGGCTTTTTCGGATAAAGATCCGCAGGGATTTTTAATAGAAGGTTTTAATGAAACTATTTCGCTCGCTGCTACATGTAATTTCAAATACCTGGTTGATCTAACCGAAAAGGAAGGATTTGAAAAGAAGTGTGATCTTGTTGTATACAGCTTCAACATTCCTGATACACTTCCTGAGTTACATCAACGGATTTACCAAAGGTTTAAGCGCAACAACACGCACTTGAAAATCATTGAATTTACCAAACGAAAAGAATTAAAACGATTTATAAAACCTGTATTTAAGCTGGTTAATAAAACATTTGCCGATGTGCACGGATTTATGCCTTTAACCGAAATTGAGATGGACGAATTTGCCAGTCGCTATCTCTGTTTAATCAATCCAAGATTTGTAAAAGTTGTAGTCAAT
>JBMCIT010000198.1:0-3544 GCA_048616715.1 Tangfeifania sp.
TAAGACTGGTTTTCATTTAGAATTTATTTTTACCCGTTATTTTTCAAAAAATACCTGTTTTCAAATAAATTTCATCATTCCGGTTTTGGAAACTCCCGCATGGGCCCCTTGTAGCGGATGTATGAATCAAAGATATCCTTGTCCGGCCCAACAACACGCGGGTCTTCCGATTTTTTCAGTTCAGCCATTAATGCCTGATTCAGTTCCTGTTCCACTGCTGCAAACTCAGGATTGCCGGCCAGGTTATTCAGGTTATACGGGTCGTTTTTTATGTCGTACAGTTCGTATTCAGGTCGTTTGGCGTGTGCCAGCCCGAAATACGGACGGACAGTTTCGTCCTGCCGGTTTTCGATGATGTATGATTTGGTTGGCGCCGCATCGATGTCGGTAAAAGCCCACGCAGAGTTGTGCTCGCCGTTTTCATCGATTCCGTACATCGGAAGCAATTCGTTTTCAGTCCCGGGTTTAATACGTTGCGGCGCCCCGGCAGGCCAGCGGTCGGGTTCCATGTTCCAGATGAATAAATGGTCGCGACTGCGAATGGCACGTTGCGGGTAGCCCCGGTTCATGTACCGCGACGAAGAGTGGCGTTCGCGGCCTGAATAAGCATATTTCTTCGATTCATCCACAACGCCTTCATCTTTCGATTTCAGAATATTCAGCATACTTTTCCCTGAAACGGGCAGCATTCCATCTGCGCTTGTTCCGGTTATTTCCAGAATAGTCGGAGCCAAATCAGCAAAGCCCACCATATCCTCCACTTTTCTTCCTCCCGGAAATTCTTTCGGATAACGCACGGCAAACGGAACATGAATTCCATATTCATAACAATTGGCTTTTGCTCTGGGAAAAGCCATGCCGTTATCCGAAGTCACCATCACGATCGTATTTTCCAGTTCGCCTGTTTTTTCAAGGTATTCCAGCATTCGTTGCAGGTGAAGATCGAACCACTCGATTTCAACCGCATAATCCAGAATATCGCCCCTTACAATTTCATGGTCGGGGAAAAAACCGGGAACCTCCACATCTTCCAGTTTTTTATCTGTCCGTTTCCAGGCATCCTGCTCAAAAGCGCGGTGGGGTTCGCTTGCGCCATACCAGAAGAAAAACGGTTTGTCGCCTTTCACATTTTCCATGAAATATTTGAAATTTTCAAAGTAATTCACATTGCTGATAAATTTTGCCGGTCGTTCATCGCCGGGAGTTCCATCCTCGTAACGGATGTTGCTGTGTTCAATTCCTGCTGCATCTGTTTTTCGCCAGAGCGAGTCATTTTCATTTTCAGCATACTGAAAAGGGGAAACGCCTTTCCCTGTTCTGCCGGTTACATAGCCGTTTTCACCGAGCAGGTCGATAAACGGGACGTATTTTTTCAGCCACGAAGAGGCATGCTGCCCCGATTGCTCATTTTGCCAGTGGTGCCGCCCTGTAACCAGTGCACTGCGCGATGGGGCGCAACCGGGCGAACCGGCCATGCAATTACTGAAATACACACCTTCCTCAGCAACTCTGTCGAAAGCCGGAGTTTCAATAAATCCACAGCCGGCAAAACTTGTATGGCCAAACGACTGGTCGTCGCTGATGGCAAATAAAATGTTCGGCCGACTTTTTATTTCTTCATCTTTTTCAACATTACAACTAATAAATTGAGTTGTCGCAAGAATTGTTGCAATAAATATTATTGATTTCATTGAACTAAATTTTAGTAAACTTTTCTTCTTTCGGGCCATAAACTAATTGCATCTGAAATGATACGCTGAGGGTATCCCAGTTTTGCATGAGCATCATTTTCAGGAAACTTCTTTTCTTTAAACCTTTTCCAGTCTTCCAAAGTTAACCGGTCGTCTGTAAAACTGTACTGAAAAGCATTCAAAGCCAGGAGTAATACATAAGCATTTTTTGTATTATCCGCTTCTTTCATTATAGCTTTAAAAGCAAAATCAGGATCGCCGCAAACTGCAAGAGACTGGGCAGCTATAATACGGTTTGCTGCAAACTCATCATTTTTTATCATATTTTTTAAAACAGATTGAATATCGGGTGTTGTTTGTTGAGCCAAAAATGTTGCATAGGCTCCCCAATAGCGTATAACCGGATTCGTATCGCCGATGTACTTTTTATAATTTTCTATTTTGTTTTTATCCCCCTGAGAAGAATTTTTTACAACGCTCAAAATCTTTTCTACCGGATATTCATCACTTTGAGCATATTCATAAATTGTCCGGTATTTTTTACCTTCTCCGACCAACTCATGAAACATGGGCTCAGGAATCATTCCAACATCCCGTGTTTCAATCATCCATCGATCCAGTTCATCAGAGAGTTGCGTCAAAATTTTCCGCGATTCCGGTTTATCTGCGATACTGGTAATATGCCAGGGATCCGAATCAGTATCGAATAATTCAACCGTCGATTTGGGTTGAAAAAATTGCGATTGAATTTCATTGCATTTGCCCATTCCATAGTAATCTTCCCAAGCCCTCCAATTGGCCTGCACGGTAAAACCATATCTTGAATCGCGTCCCCTGGGTCTGTGGGGCATAAAGTTCCGGATAAAATAATAACGGCCGTCGGTCACCGCTCTTGAAAAATCGTAGCGTTCACCCATGCGATCACGAAAAAAATGCACATATTCCGGCGCCTTGTCTTTATCAGAGCCTAAAAAAACATGTCCCTGCATCATTTCAGGTACTTCACCACCGGCAAGTGAAATTACTGTTTGTGCGAGGTCAACAAAGCTAACCAGGCGGTTATCTGTTTCCCCGGGCTTTTTTTCTGCCAGGTGCTGCCATTTTTCGGGCAGATAAACGATAAAAGGAACCTGTGTCCCTACATTATAAATGTATCGTTTTGACCGTGAAAGCTGGCCGCCGTGATCAGAATAGAAAAAAATGATGGTATTGTCAGCCAACCCCATATCTTCCAGTTCCTGCAACAAATCGCCGGTTTGACTGTCCATGAGGGTAATCAGATCATGCAGCCGCGCCCAGTCTTCTCTGATTACCGGCAAATCGGGATGGTAGGGTGGCAGTTCAATATCAGCAGGGTTTACACGCGGTTTTTCAGGAATCTGTTTATTCTCAATGTAATGCTGAATGCGATTTTCACTCAACTGACTCTCATGAGTCACCGTGTTGTTGAATACTGCAAAAAACGGTTGTCCCGGTTTTCGATTGCGGTAATGCGCCTTATTGCTGGATTCATCCCAAATGGTATTGTCGTTTTCCAGGTTGGAATTGTAATCTTTCTTTACATTATTGGTACAGTAGTAACCGGCTTCGCGCAAAATTTTGGGATAAACCGGAATAGTTTCCGGTAATTGGGTGCGGGTCCTCATCTGATGCGTTCCCAGGGTTGAAGCATACATCCCTGAAAGTATTGTTGACCTCGCAACTGCACAAACAGGGGCATTTGCATACATATGGGTGTAACGAATCCCGTTTTCCGCCAGCCGGTCGAGATTGGGTGTATGTGCTTCTTTACACCCATAACTGCCAAGATAAGGACTTATGTCTTCACAGGTTATCCAAAGAATGTTCGGGCG
>JBMCIT010000199.1:0-3538 GCA_048616715.1 Tangfeifania sp.
GATTTGAGCAGCAATTCCTTCAGGTATTCAGCCGCACCGTACATGTCTTTTTTATGTCCTTTCAGCGAACTGATTGACGGAATACGCAGCAGCCCAAACAACTCTTCCAGAAACCGGTCTTTATTCTCTTCGATGTAATTATTGATTGCTTCCATAATTGAATTTTTGATTCTTTAAATTTAAAACTGAAAAAATACGGTTTTAATGTGAGATAAGAAACGTAAAATGTCATAAAATAAAAAAGGCAGTCTGCCAAGTGCCAGACTGCCTATCCTGTTTTTTGTTGATTCGTTTAGTTAGTCAACGATTTCCTGAAATCTTTGATTATTAAAATATTTTGCAAATTCCATGTCGGTTTTTGCCCACCCTTTTACTTCAGAATTGATGCTAACAGCTTCTTCGAGGCTGTTGAAAAGCATTGTTTCTTTTGCTGTGCGTGCACCGATAACTGCTTTCAGGTATTCTTTCATGAAACAGTTTTCACGTTCGTAAGCTTCCAGATCTCTTAATGCACCGTTGTTATTTCCGGTCAGCATTTTTGCAAGGGCTGAATTGATATCCTGGTAACTGCCAAAGTATTTTACTGCCTGGTCGTAGTTTGCTTTTTTAATGCTCACGATTCCAAGGTTGTAGTTTACTTCGTCGCCGGCACCTGCAGCAGCACCGAACAGTGTTTCCGCCTCATTAATATTTTCTTCGTGAAGTGCAACGGCACCCATGTTGTTTTTAATCACAGGCTCATCGTTTTTCAGTCTTTCAGCTTTTTCGAACAAAGGTTTTGCATCTTCGTAATTCATTTGTTTTACGAGCACATAACCTGCGTTGTTCGGTCCGCGCCAGTCGTCCGGGTAAACTTTCTGGAATGAGTTGTAAATCCCCAGCTGGTCATCCAAATCTTCGAACAATGTGGCGGCATAAAGCAATTCTGCCGGGTTGAGCGAAGCCGGATCCGACTGGGCCAGCGACTGGAGTTCAGCATCGGTTTTGCCAATCATTTCCACGCTGGTCAACAGTTTTGCACGGCGCAGTTCAGGCAACACTTTTTCTGCCAAATCGGAAAATGCTTCAGAAAGGTTTCTGATTTCACGTTCGCGAACTTCAGGGTCGGTGTACATAGAAAGCACCCTCAAAATCAGTTCTTTATCCTGAATATTTGATTTTTCCAGCTCTTCTTTGAAACCTTCCCAGTCTTCGGGAGTGTATCTTGTTCTGAGATTTATATCAATTCCGGCTTCTTTCAGCTTTTCGGCAAGGAAATCCGAGGAAGTGTTTTTACGATCGGCAGCCAGTTCGGTATTGAAATCAATCGGTCCGTCGGGGGATGCATAAGCTGAAACTTCAACACCTTTCAGGTCGATACGCTCTTCAACATTTGCTTCCTGGGTATATTTTAATAGTGTTTCAACATCTTCAGCAGTAATTTCTTCTTCGCGAAGGTTGGCGCGGTTAATCAGGTAATGAATGTCGGCCAGCTTTTCGTCGGGAACGATTCTCTGGAACGGATCGATATTCGGATCGTATTTACCTGTGTTGTTGGCCTCGCGGCGAACACCCAAAATTGGTTTCGGGAAATTGGCAACCATAGTGCTGGTAGAAATAACGCCATCGGCAATTTTAATCGGGTTGAAATCTACTTTTTTGGCTCCTTTTGAAGCGGTGATGTTCATGTAGAGTTCCGATTTCCGCATGGCTTCGTTAAAGTCGACAGCATCGCTGTAGCTAAAGCTTCCGCCTGTGTTGAAGCTGATGACTTTGTGGTTGGCCTCCACTTTTTCGCCTTGCAGGCTAACTTGCTCGAAGGTAGTTTCGCCTTCTTCATATTTCAAAACCGGGGTAGCAACCAATGTGGCTTTTTTATTGAAATATTTGGCCGGAAATTTTCCGTTGATGGCTACATCAACCTCTCCCGCGTGTGTTTCAAGTACTTCGGGGGTAACATTAAACTGGATTTGGTCGGCATTTTTCTTCATTTTACCCAGCCCTGCACACCCGGATAAAAGCACAGCAGCCAACGCAAAAATGGCAATAGGTTTAAAGCTGAAATTTTTCATAATATCAAGTATTTAAAATAATTTAAAGTAATTTCTCATCCGAACACAAAAATAGAAAGCTTTTTGTTATTTAAAAGTTCCTTAATAATTTTTTACGGCAAAATTAGTCGATTTATTCCTAATTTATAATCACTTTTAAAAATGACTTGTTTTAAAAGTTCATAATCATGATTATTATCAACAAAATCGATGTGATTGATGTCGATGATCAATACCGGGAAATTGTTTACCTGTTTAAAAAAATGAAAATATCCGTCCCTGATTTTATCCAGGTATTCAGGTGTAATCTCTTTTTCATAGTCTCGCCCTCGTTTTGCAATGTTCTTCAGCAGATTTTCCGTGTCGGAATGAAGGTAAACGTACAAGTCGGGCTTGGGCATCGACTCGAAAACAATGTCGAAAATCTGTCTGAAAAGCCGGTATTCGTCCTGTTTTAGTGTGTTTTGGGCAAAAATGGCCGATTTTGCAAAATAATAATCGGCAATCAGGAAGTTGTGAAAAAGATCAAGGTTCAGCACTTCATCTTTTATCTGGTTGTAGCGGTCGGCCAGAAATGAGAGTTCGAGCGGAAAAGAGTACCGTTCCTGGTTTTTATAGAATTTGGGCAGAAAAGGATTATCGGCAAATTGTTCTACAATGAGTTTTGCATTGAATTCATTGGCGAGTTTTTCCGACAATGTGGTTTTGCCTGCCCCAATATTTCCTTCGATAACTAAAAAACGCATATTTTGATCCTGAAAAATAGATTGTCGATTAAGCTTATTTTGAGTAAAAAATGGTTATTGTCAATTTGTTTTTTTACATTATTTTTTTTGAAGCCCTGATTTTTTTATCCCTGGCGTTCCCCATGAAATAACCGGTTAAAAGTCCTCCAACAAAACCGGCAGGGAGCATGGCAAAGCCATGTGGCGGAAAAATTTTCATTAGCAAATAGCCAAACAGCAAACCGGCTGCCATTCCAAAAAATGAAAAAAGGTAGGTGTAATAATAGGGAGTGAAAAATCCGTGGTGTTTTTGCATGTGGTCCGACAACCGGCTGATGGTCCGATCGTATTCACGGCGCGTTTTCCCCGGAACATCGATGGCTTCATCTATTTTGCCTGCCATAACCACAATGTTGATTTTTTCCTTTTCACAATAAGGGCAGTTTTTTGAGAATTCGCCCACCCGTTCGATGTTTCGTTTGAACTCTTCCACCCTGTAAAAGCGTAAATCCCGCTGTTTTATATTTTTAGTCTTTTTGTCGAGCTGCGAAATTGTCTGTTTTGACCACTCTTCCATTTCCATGCTGATTTTTCAGGATCAAAAGTAATAATAAAGTCGGAACCTCATATTTCAGGTTTGGTACAAATATGAGTTAAGCAAAAAAAAGCCGCTCAGTACTGAGCGGCTTTCATTGTATCTAAAACCAACCTTATTTATTAGCTGTCACGGCGGGGTCTTCTGTTGTCCCTGCGATCGTCCCTGCGGTCGTCGCGCCGGTTATC
>JBMCIT010000200.1:0-3538 GCA_048616715.1 Tangfeifania sp.
GGCTCACTGCCCGCGAAGGAACTTATAACGATGATGACCCGATTGGCGTGCTCGACGTTACCATTCTCTCCAACCAGGTTTTGGGGCCGGTTCTGGACATAAAAGATTTGCGCACTTCAAAACGAATTGATTTTGTGGGAGGTATCCGTGGACTGGAAGCCCTGAAAAAACGGGTGGATTCCGGCGAAATGAAAGCGGCTTTTGCACTTTATCCGGTTTCGATGCAGCAACTGATTAATATTGCCGACAGCGGAAATATTATGCCGCCAAAAACTACCTGGTTCGAACCAAAACTGCGGTCGGGACTGGTAATTCACAAACTCGGCTAAGTATTTAAAGTTTTTAAAATATATTTTGAAAAGGATTCGGCAAAAAAGCCTGCAGGATCCTTTTCTTTTTTTCAGCATGTTAATCCGTTCCTTATTCTTCAAAAAAATATCTAATTTCAGGATTTTAAATTACACAGCATGGAAACAGAGAAAATAACACTTGCCAACATATATAAACGCAAAAAAACCGACCGCGATATTTTTCAGGAACTAATGCCCACCAAAGTGAAGGAAGTGCTTTTAATAGCCACGCTTTACGATTCATATTCCATTGTGCGGGAAGGGCAGTTCAGCGATAAAATTTTCGGCGAATATTTGCAGCTAAATTTATATGCGGCTCCTCGGTTTACCAGCGTAAATACGCGCGAAGATGCGTTGATTGCACTTGAGCACCAGGAGTTCGATCTGATAATTGTGATGGCGGGCCTGGATAAAGATGCCGCTGTTGAAACTTCTTACCATATAAACAAATCCAGCCCGAAAATTCCGCTTTTGCTGCTTGCCAATAACAATTCCGATTTACGTTATTTCCAGGCCGAAGGACGAAAAATGGATTTCATCGACCGGATTTTTGTGTGGAATGGCAATTCGAATGTTTTCCTTGCCATGATAAAATACATCGAAGACAAGAAAAACGTGGCCCGCGACACCCAAAACGGGAATGTGAGGGTGGTGCTGCTGGTGGAAGACAGCATTCAGTATTATTCGCGCTACCTTCCTATTCTGTACACAACCATTATGACCCAGACCCAGATCCTTGTTCAGGAAGATGCCAAAGATGAGCTGCATAAAATTTTGAAAATGAGGGCCCGGCCAAAGGTAATTCTGGCAGATAATTACGAAGACGCTGTAAAAATAATAAACAGTTACCGCAGGTACATGCTCTGTGTAATATCGGATGTGAAATTTGAAAAAGAAGGAGTTGAGGATGACGATGCCGGTATTGAATTGCTGAAATATGCAAAAGAAACATTAAAATACCCGATTCCGGTGTTGCTGCAGTCCCAGGACATTGAAAATGCACGACGGGCAAAAAGTATCAGGGCCGATTTTATCGATAAAAACTCTGAAAGCCTGTCGATGGACATTCTTAATTTTTTGTACAGACGGCTCGGATTCGGAAATTTTGTATTTAAAGGACAAGACGGAAAGCCCATTACCGAAGCTGAAAACCTCATCGAATTTCAACAAAAATTCAAGGATATTCCTGCCGAAGCGCTTTTTTATCACGGAAGGCGGAATTCATTTTCTACCTGGCTGATGGCTCGCGGGGAAATTAACATGGCTGAATTACTGCGGCCAATAAAAACCGAAGATTTTAAATCGGCAGAAGAATTACGGCAGTTCTGCCTCGATGTTTTTAAAACCGTTCGTTTCGAAAAACTGAAAGGCACCATCGTGAATTTCGATCCGGTACTGGCTGCTTCTAACCGGTTGGTCCACCGAATGGCAAAAGGCTCGCTCGGCGGTAAAGGGCGTGGAATTGCATTTATCTGCCATTTTATCGAAAACATCGATTTTCAGAAACTGATTCCCAGTCTGAATATCCGAATACCTTCAACAACTGTGATTGGCGCCCTTGAATTCGATAAGTTTGTTGAAATGAATAATTTGTACGACGATATTTATTCATTAAATGATTACGCATCCATTCGCCAGCATTTCCTTGAATCGGAATTCGATAAAAAAATAAAGGAACGCTTGATGAGTTATCTCGAACATGTAACCAAACCACTGGCTGTCCGTTCTTCGGGTTTATTCGAGGATTCGCTTCTCCAGCCATTTTCAGGCGTATATGCCACTTACCTCATTCCTAACAATCATCCTGACATTGAAGAGCGTTACAACCAGTTGGAAATGGCCGTTAAACTAGTTTATTCCAGTATTTTTACCGATTCGGCCCAGGCTTATTTCGAGGCCATAAATTATAAAATTGAAGAGGAAAAAATGGCGGTGATAATCCAGGAAGTTGTTGGGCAGAATTACAATGGCAGGTATTATCCCACTATTTCGGGGGTTGCGCAATCATACAATTATTACCCCATTTCCTATATGCAGCCCGAGGATGGCTTTTCTGTGGCTGCGGTAGGATTGGGAATGTATGTTGTAGGCGGTGAAAATTCGTTCAGGTTTTGCCCCAGGTACCCAACTATAAATCCCACTACTGTGAGCGATCTTTTGCGTGATTCGCAAAAACATTTTTATGCCATCGATTTAACAAAAACCGAGTTTGATTTAATTGCAGGAGGCGAAAATGCTGCTATCCGGAAATTTCGTATTAAAGATGCTGAAATTGACGGAACCCTCCAGCATTCAGCTTCTACTTACATAGCAGAAAATGACGAACTGATTCCGGGTTTACATGGACAGGGGCCAAGAATTATTGATTTTGCCAATATTCTGAAATATGAATTCCTGCCCCTTGCCGAAACGCTTAAGCTGCTGCTCGAGTTATTTAAAGAAGCCATGGGCTCACCCGTAGAAATTGAATATGCACTCGATCTGGATGCTACTGAAAACGGAGTGCCCACTTTCTACCTGTTGCAAATAAAACCTTTGATAAGGGTAGAACAACAGGTTGATATTGACCTGGGGGCTATTGATGATGAAGAAATATTTATGTATACCGAAAAAGGAATGGGAAATGGAAAAATTGAAAACATCAGCGACATTGTTTATGTTGATCCTGAAAAATTCGATAAAACCAAAACACGCCAGATGGCACGGGAAATTACAGATATAAACAGCCTGCTCGAAAAAGAAGGCAAAGAATTTATTTTAATCGGTCCCGGTCGCTGGGGTTCCCGCGATCCATATACCGGAATTCCGGTGCTGTGGTCGAACATCTCAAAAGCCAGGGTCATTATTGAAATGGGCCTTCCTGATTTTCCGCTCGATGCATCGCTCGGTTCGCATTTCTTCCATAACGTAACTTCTATGAATGTAGGCTATTTTTCGGTCCCGCATAATTCAGATAAAGCGTTTCTCAAAATGGAAAAACTAAAAAATATGAAAAACAAAAATGAAACCGAATATGTAAAGCATGTGGAATTTAATAAACCAATCACCGTGTTAATGAATGGTCGCGAACGCCGTGCCCTCATCCATTATTAGATGTTTTGAAACAGGATATTAGTAATTGTTTGCTGATCCGGAGTATAAATTTTGCGGTGTATTTATCTGGAATAAAAGACATTGTAAGCTTTTTT
>JBMCIT010000201.1:0-3536 GCA_048616715.1 Tangfeifania sp.
TCACTGGCATTGTTTCCGAAACTTCCGCGGATGTAGGTTAATACATCGGCTATTTGTTTGTTGGTGAGGTGTGAATGCGGCGGCATGATGCTGTTGTATTCTTCTCCTTTCACCTCAATTTTTCCCGACATTCCTTCGAGTGTAAGTTTTATCAGCCGCTCTTTGTCGCCGGTTACCCAGTCGGTTTCATCCAGCGGCGGATGCATTCCGGGAACACCTGAACCATCGGCCATGTGGCAAGCCAGGCAAACCGAATCATACACTTTTTTCCCGGGATGGTCGGGTTGGATTTTTGACGTGGTTTCTGCATTTTTGGTGGTTTGCTGAGCTGATTGCTCTTCGTTTTTCTGGCCTTTGCTGCCGCATGCGCTTATTGCCAGTGCAAGCAGCAGAATGATTGTGTTGATTTTCATAGATTACAATTGTTGATTTTTATTTTATCATGAATGAATGATTCTCCAAACTTTTCCTTCGTTGCTGTCCACCACATAAAGCGATCCGTCAGGTCCCTGCGCCAGTCCGCACGGCCGGTATTCTGCATCGCTGGTGCTTTCAATTACTTCTTCGCCGGCAAATCCGTCGGCAAAAACTTCCCAGTCGCCCGATGGGTTCTCACCGTCGAACGGAACAAATACCACGTAGTAACCTTCCTGTGGTTCCGGTGCGCGGTTCCAGGAGCCGTGAAAAGCAATGAAAGCTCCGTTTTTATATTTCTCGGGAAACATATCGCCGGTGTAAAAAAGCAGGTCGTTGGGTGCCACATGTCCGGGAAAAGCCATGATCGGGTCTTTTTTATCTTCACAGCGCCCCTGGGTCGTTTTATCGCCACCATATTCCGGGGCAAGCACCTTTTTATCCTGCAACTGGTCGTAATAACAATAGGGCCAGCCAAAATCCGAGCCTTCGGTTACGAGTAAAAACTCTTCTGCCGGCAATTGTGCGTTTTCTTCGGTAGTGTACATTTCCGGGAAAAATGAATGCAACTGATCGCGGCCGTGCTGAACCACATATAATTCACCCACGGTTTTGTTCCAGCGCGTTGCCACAGCATGACGAATTCCGGTGGCATACCGTTCGCCGTCTTCTAACTGATGCTGGTCGGGTGTGTTTTCGTCAAACCGCCAGATGCCGCCTGAATACTCGAGCAGCGGACAAGGGTCCATGCCCGGCGAGCCTTTGGTGCGCGTCTCCTCCATACAGGCGTTGGAAGGCGCTCCCACATTTACATACATGTTACCTTTTCCGTCGAATTCCATGGGCTTGGCTGCATGCTGATCTTCATCCGGAAAACCGTAAGCAATTCGTTCCCAGGTATTGCCCGGAAGCAATTCGCCTTCCTGCATAGGGTACCTGACAACTTCATGATCGGCCCCAAAATAGAGGTATCCGTTGTGAAGTTTGATTCCCGTTCCCACGTGTTCGCCGGCGTATTCAATAATGTCAGCCTTTCCGTTGCCGGTTGTGTCGCGAAGACAGGCAATTCCCTTGTTTTCAGAATGCTGCCTGAGCGATACATAGATATCCCCGTTGTTATTCACTTCAATATGCCTGCCGCGGCCAAGTTCATCGGCTACAACAATTGCTGAAAAACCCTCGGGCAGGATCAATCCCCCGTCATCGGCATCGGGAGTAAGTGTTTGTGTATTTCCGGTTTCCTGAGTGCAGGAAAGGGCAAAAAATGCCAGTAAAATAAATGGTATATAATTCTTCATGGCAGAATGTTTTACGTTCAGTCAACTTAACGTAATAAATGGCCAAAAGGTTCAGAAAATAGTTGGAGCGATTGACTTTATAAATCTGGTTTTCTTGAAAAACGTTTTTACTTTTGTCGTTTATTCAAATGTTGAAATGAGCGACTATCTAAAAATAAATCATCATTCGGAAGTGCCAAAATACAAACAGGTAGTGGATTTGGTTATTTCAGATATCGAATCCGGAATATTCAAACAGGGACAACGTGTCCCGTCTATTAATGAAACCAGCGAAGATTTACTGCTCTCGCGCGATACAGTTGAGAAAGCCTATGTATATCTTAAAAAGAAAGGAATACTTTCATCGGTTCGCGGAAAAGGTTATTATGTAAACAAGACCGATGTGAGCCGGCAAATTAAGGTGGCACTTATTTTTAACAAGCTGAGTAATTATAAAAGAAGCCTCTATTATTCGTTTATAGAAACTTTGGGAACCAAGGCAAGTGTCGATGTTTTTATTTACAACTACGATTTGGAACAGTTCTCTAAAATTATTGACAACAACCTGGCAGCCTACGATTTTTATGTGATCCTTCCTCATTTCAAGGATGAAAATGCAGACATTGCGGGTGTTATCAAAAAAATCCCCCGTGAAAAGGTTTTATTGGTCGATCGCAATCTGCCGGCATTAAAAGATTATCCGATTGTTTACCAGGAGTATGAAAAAGATATTGAAACAGCTCTTGGGCAGGCAATTGATTTGATTCGGAAGTATCGAAAACTTCATCTGGTATTCCCGCTTAACCAGTACTACTCCAAATACATCATTCGCGGGTTTCAAATTTTTTGCCAGGTGCATGAAATTGATTTTTCAGTTATCGATGAGTTGAACAAATCGAATGTTCGTAAAAATGAAGCCTATGTAATTGTTTGCGACGACGATTTATACCAGCTTATAAAAATGTGTAAAAAGGCGGGATGGAAGATTGGAAAAGATGTGGGAGTAGTAGCATATAACGATAATCCGGTGAAAGAAATTCTGGAAAACGGAATTACTACCATTTCAACCAATCACGATGAAATTGGGCGCACCGCTGCCGAAATGATCCTTACAAATAATTTCAGGCGTATTAAAAGTCCGTTTGAATTTATCAGGCGAAATTCACTTTAAATGACAAGCTTTTCAGAATCAGCGATAACGGAAAGAAAGTTATTAACCCTGAACTAAATGAATTAAAATTTTTCCATTGCCAGTCTGTTACTAATCCGCTGTAGAATGCAATTTTTATGGTAACGGATCAGGCTTTCAACTTCTGTGTCAGGCAGGCTTTTGATATATTCAAGCTGAATTTTTCGCGGATTGTTGCGCAGGTAACTAAAAGGGCAGGATTTTAACGGCTTGTGAAGTGGGCAAGCAATTAAAACACCAAAAAGCCAGGTACGCTTGTAGGTCAATTTCATTTTATTTCAATTTAGCGTGCTATCCAAAGTTATGAACTTATTTTCGGAAAAGAAAGATTTTTAATGTTCTTCTGAGAATAAAAACCAGTTTAAGTGTTGAATTTGTTTTTCAAAAAAACTGATAATTCCCGGAAAATATTTTTATGCACTTATGATTATTCTTATGTTGTTTTAAATTATTGTTTGTTAAGTTTTTGAGTATATTTCATAGTAGATAAAGTAACATGTATTTTTACTACGGCAGAAAATCTTTTATTATTTTTTGTTTTTATTCTTTGCTGTTCAAAAGAATTTTAATATGTTTGAAGTGCAATGCGTTCTGCATTGCATGTGTGTTTGGGGGTTAAAATTGAGGGCAACTGTTGAGTTGCCCTCTTCTTTTTT
>JBMCIT010000202.1:0-3531 GCA_048616715.1 Tangfeifania sp.
GACCGCGGAGTGGATATGTTCGATTGCGTGATGCCTACCCGGAACGGCAGAAACGGAATGCTTTTTACATCGGAAGGAATTATTAACATCCGCAACAAAAAATGGGAAAATGATCATTCGCCCATCGATGCCGGCGGAACTTCGTTTGTCGATCAGTATTCAAAAGCCTATTTGAGGCATTTGATTATTTCGGGCGAAATGCTCGGGGCACAAATTGCCAGTCAGCACAACCTGGCGTTTTATTTGTGGCTGGTAAAAACTGCCCGTCAAAAAATTGTGGACGGCGAATTTAAAAGCTGGAAGAACGAAATGATTGAACGTCTTAAAGAGAGATTGTAAAAAAATGAAGTTTTACAGGACCATCGACATATACATCACAAAAAAGTTCCTCGGGACTTTCTTCTATGCCATTGCTTTGATTTTGAGCATTGCCATCGTTTTCGATATGTCGGAAAACCTGGATGAATTTCTTTCGAAAGATATTACGTGGGGAACAATTATTTCGGAATATTACCTGAATTTTATTCCTTATTTTGCCAATCTTTTCAGTCCGCTTTTTACGTTTATTGCGGTTATTTATTTCACTTCCAAAATGGCCTCCGACACAGAAATCATTGCCATTCTGAGTAGTGGGGTTTCCTACAAGCGGCTCATGCGGCCTTACCTTGTTTCGGCATTTGTTCTGGCTGTATTTTCTTTTACCCTGGGTAATTATATCATTCCCCCGGCCAATAAAACACTGAATGAATTCAGGCAGTTTTACATCGATAACAACATGCAAACTGTTTCGAACGAGCGAAATATCCACCGTCAGATTGAACCCGGCGTTTTTATTTATATGCAAAGTTTTAATTCGAATAATGTGGGATACCGCTTTACACTCGAAAAGTTTGAAGATTCGAAGCTGGTGGAAAAACTTACCGCCGATAACATCCGGTGGGACGGAGAATCGGGGAAATGGGTAATTAATAACTGGTGGAAGCGAATAATTCACGAAGATCGCGAGGAACTTGAAAAAGGGTACCGAATGGACACTACCCTCAACATGACCCCTGAGGATTACATGGTGATGAAAAATGAAATGGAAAGTTTCACCACACCTGCACTAAAAGCTGAGATTAAAGAAATGGAACTTCGGGGTGTGAATACTGTGGAATGGGAAATTGAGCGGCATAAACGGGTAGCCAATCCGTTTTCTGCTTTTATATTAACCATTATCGGTGCCGGGCTGGCTTCACGCAAAATTAAAGGCGGGCTGGGGCTTCATCTTGGATTGGGATTGTTACTTAGTTTTTCTTACATACTGTTTATGCAGGTTTCCACGGTTTTTGCCATAAGCGGAAATACGCCTCCGTTAATCGCTGTATGGATTCCGAATGTTGGGTACAGTATTATTGCGTTCTTTGTATTCCGGTGGGCTGCCAGGTAATTATCAGCAAAAAAATCAGCCGGATTTTATCATTCAAACAATGCGTATAATAATTCGGGTTCATTGTATCATTGAACTTTAAATTACGTAATGCATTCTAATATACCGGGAGGCAGAGTGAAAAAATTTATATTTTTGCCCCGGTTTAAAAGATTAACTCTTGGTAAAAGAGAATTTTATAATTAAAATCAAACTTTATGTCATTAAGAAGTAACGTTCTTGATCTTAGGAAAAGAAAAAGGGAAGTTCAAAAAGGCGGTGGCGACAAAGCCATCGAGAAACAGGCCAAGATGGGTAAACTCACCGCCCGCGAACGAATTCTGGCCCTTTTAGATAATAATTCATTTCATGAATATGACTTGTTTGTAGAACACAGCGCCAAAGATTTCGGTATGGATTCGAAAGTACTGCATGGCGATGGTGTTATCATCGGAACAGGTACAATTTACAGCAAACCGGTTTGTATTTTTGCCCAGGATTTCACTGTTGCAGGTGGCTCCCTGGGACTGATGCATGCCCGGAAAATCACAAAAATAATGGATCACGCCCTGAAAATGCGGGTGCCGCTCATTGGCATTAACGATTCAGGCGGAGCGCGTATACAGGAAGGAGTGAACTCGCTTGCAGGTTATGGCGAAATTTTCTTCCGGAACACTCTGGCATCGGGTGTAATTCCGCAAATTTCTGTAATCCTCGGCCCTTGTGCAGGTGGGGCAGTTTATTCACCGGCGCTCACCGACTTTGTTTTTGTGGTTGAAAATATTTCGAAAATGTTCATCACCGGGCCGAGTGTAATCAAATCGGTGCTGGGCGAAGAAATTTCGATGGAAGAACTCGGAGGTGCCAGGGTTCATGCTGAACTTACCGGGAATGCCCATTTTTTTGCTACCAGCGAGCTGGAATGTTTTGAGCAGATAAAAAAACTCATCAGCTACATTCCGCGAAACAACGGAATGAAGGCATTGCCGTTCCCGCCAAAACCACCTAAAAAAGGCAAAAAAATTGAAGACATTGTTCCGGGAGATCCGCGTATTCCTTACGATATGCGCGACATTATCAAAAGCGTAACCGACAGTTCGGAATTTTTTGAAGTGATGGAAAATTTTGCTCCGAATATTGTTATCGGGTTCGGACGAATGGAAGGCGACACCATTGGATTTGTTGCCAACCAACCAATGGTGCTGGCAGGTGTGCTCGATACCGACAGCTCTGATAAGGCAGGCCGTTTTATACGCTATTGCGATGCGTTTAATATACCGATTGTAACATTTGAAGATTTGCCGGGTTACCTGCCGGGCGCCGACCAGGAGCACGCCGGAGTGATTCGTCACGGGGCAAAAATTTTGTATGCCTACAGTGAAGCAACAGTGCCAAAAGTAACTGTCATTCTGAGAAAAGCATATGGCGGTGGCTACATCGCAATGAATTCGCGTCACCTCCGCGCCGATTTTGTATTTGCCTGGCCAACTGCCGAAATCGCAGTTATGGGACCGGAAGGCGCCGCCAACATCGTTTTCCGAAAAGAAATATCCGAAGCTGAAAACCCGGAAGAAGTGCGGCAGCAAAAAATTCAGGAATACAAAGAAAAATTTGCCAATCCGTATGTTGCTGCAGCCCAGGGATACATCGACGAGGTAATTGAGCCCCGCGATACCCGCGGCCGGATTTTGCACGCAATGAAAGTATCGGAAAACAAAAGTGTTTTTCTTCCGAACAAAAAACACGGAATCCCTCCGTTTTAATCCATTAAAAAAATCGGCATGACAAAAGAAAAAGAAAAAGATAAGTTTCAGGGAAAAGAGATGAAAACACTGGTTGTGCAGGGTGCTGTTTACCAGACTACGCTGACATGGAAATTTGAAAACCGGGTAAAATATGTAACTCCAAATCCGAACTATATTTATTCATTTATCCCCGGAACAGTGATTGATATTTTTGTGAAACCAAAACAAAAGGTAAAGGAAGGCGAAACACTGTTGCTGCTTGAAGCAATGAAGATGCAAAACCAGGTACGAATGCCTTTCGATGGGCAGATTTTAAAAATACATGTAAAAAAGGACCAGGTAATTCCTAAAAAGTATTTGATGCTCGAAATTAAACCT
>JBMCIT010000203.1:0-3462 GCA_048616715.1 Tangfeifania sp.
GAAATACCTGAGAAAAAATGTCAAAAATCTTTAAAATTGTTCCTAAGTTTGGACTTATAAAAATCAAATCTTTTGGATCAATGAAACAAACCGGAATTTTTCTTCTGCTGCTGACGTTACTTTTTTTCTTTGCCTGCACTGACAAAATCTCCCCTGAAAAAGAGATCAACCCATCGTTGATGCTTTGGTACGACGAACCGGCAACCGAATGGACCGAAGCGCTGCCGGTTGGAAACGGCCGGTTGGGCGCCATGGTTTATGGAGGGACCAACATAGAAAATATCCAGTTTAACGAAGAAACGCTGTGGAGCGGCCAGCCGCATGATTATGCACATGAAGGCGCTCATAAATACCTCGACAATTTACGCCAACTGCTTTGGGAGGGCAAACAGGAAGAGGCCCATGAATTGGGAAATGAACATTTTATGTCGCAACCATTTGGCATGCTGAGTTACCTGCCATTTGGAAATATCCGGATGAATTTTCCGGGACATGAAAATGTAGAAAACTACCGGCGGCAGCTCAATCTGGAAAACGCGACAACTACTGTTTCCTACGAAAAAGACGGAGCCAGGTTTAAACGGGAGCTTTTCAGTTCAAACCCCGACGAAGCCATTGTAATGCGCGTGGAAGCTTCAAAAAAAGGAGCGCTTAATTTCTCTGCCACACTTGATTGTCCGCATAACGATTATGACATTTCAGTGGAAGGCAACCAGGTTATTTTGAGGGGAAAAGCCAATAATTATCACCAGGAACTGGGCCACGACGGAAATCCTTATCCTGAAAGCAAGCTCACATTTGAAGCCCGGTTGGAAATTGTAACCGACGGTGGAAAACTTACTCAAAACGAGGATTCACTGAAAATAACCAATGCCAACGAAGCTACGCTTATTTTGGTGGCAGCCACCAGTTTTGTGGATTATAATGATATCAGCGCCCTTCCAAAAGAACGGTGTGACAATTATCTGGCTGAACTGGAAAAAAAATCATATAAAGCGCTAAAAGATGAGCATATAAAAGATTTTCAGTCATTAATGAACCGCGTTTCATTGGATTTGGGCAGTTCGGAAATCTCCACCCGCCCGACGGATGAACGCCTTGTTTCTTTCACTGAAGATGAAGATCCGAACCTGGTGGCGCTGCTTTATCAATACGGCAGGTATTTGCTGATTTCCTCTTCACGTCCCGGAACACAGCCAGCCAACCTTCAGGGAATCTGGAACAATAAACTGGCGCCGCCGTGGGACAGCAAATACACCATCAACATCAACATCGAAATGAACTACTGGCCGTCGGAGATAACCAATCTTTCGGAGTGTGGCGAGCCACTTTTTGCGATGGTGGAAGACCTTTCGGAAACCGGACAGAATGTGGCAAAAGAACATTACAACCTCGAAGGCTGGGTGACACATCACAACACCGACATCTGGCGCGGAGCAGCTCCAATCAACAATGCCAACCACGGAATCTGGCCAACCGGCGGTGCCTGGCTGAGCCAGCATTTGTGGTGGCACTACCAGTTTACAGACGACAAAGTTTTCCTGAAAAACCGTGCTTACCCGGTTTTAAAAGAAGCCTCGCGGTTTTTTGCAGACTACCTGGTTCCGTATCCTGAAAACCAGGAATGGCTGGTCAGCGGACCGAGCAACAGCCCTGAAACCGGTGGCCTGGTGATGGGACCAACCATGGATCACCAAATCATCCGGACACTGTTTGCAAATACCATTGAAGCCGCAGAAATACTCGGAACCGATATCGAATTTGCAGAAATGCTGCAGGCCAAACACGACAGCATCGCACCCAATCAAATCGGGCAGTTCGGTCAGTTGCAGGAGTGGCTGGAAGACAAAGACGACCCGGAAAACAAGCACCGCCACGTTTCACATTTGTGGGGATTGCACCCGGGAAATGAAATCCACCCGGTGACAACACCAGCTTTTGCCGAAGCGTGCAAAGTTACACTCTCGCACCGCGGCGATGGGGGAACAGGCTGGTCGCGCGCCTGGAAAATCAATTTCTGGGCACGATTGCTCGATGGCGACCATGCTTTCCTGCTGCTCAAAAACCTGATGGTGCCATCGATAAGTGAAGAAACAAATTACGAAGACCGGGGTGGTTTATATGTCAACCTGTTCGATGCGCACCCGCCTTTCCAGATTGACGGGAATTTCGGCGCTACTTCAGGCATTACCGAAATGCTGCTGCAATCACATCTGCGTGACGTAAACGGCGATTACTTTCTCGATATTTTGCCGGCGCTTCCCTCCGCTTTGAATTCAGGCGAAATAGATGGAATTAAAGGCCGCGGCGGATTTATTGTTTCCATAGTTTGGAAAGAGGGCAAACTTGACTGGGTGAAAATAAAATCGGTACGTGGCAATAAAATGAACCTGAGGTACGACGGCAATTTTATTACCCGGGAAACCACTGCCGGCGAAACCTATATTTTTGAAGCGGAAAACTTTGAATAAAACTTACCAAACGAGAAGCTATCTTTAACTTTAAATGATAAGGACAACCAATAATGACGAACCAATCAGAAGAAAATAAAAAAGAACAACTTTTTGACGAACTCATCGCCGTAAAACTTCTGCATAAAAGAAAACACAAGGAGCTGAAAAAAATAAACCTGGAAACTCCTGAATACCAAAGCCTGAAAGAGGATCTGGAAGAATTAAAGTCAAAAATCAAAAACATCGAAAATGCCATTTCCGATTATGGAGAAAGCTTCCTGGATGTGTATGACGAGGAATTGATAAAACCGCTGAGTGAATCGGATATTATTTCGCTAAGGGATGAAATTTCGGAAATAAAATATTCGCTGGAAGCGATGGATAATTAGAAGAATTTTGCAACAACCTCCCCGTTTAGTACCGCCCCGTCAAGTTTCATATTCCGGGCTGCTCCCAGGGCATTTTCTTTTGTATGAACGATAGGTTTTCCTTTTCTGTTAAACGAGGTATTTATCAATTCCCCAATTATTCAAACAGGGAGAATGAACCTTCACCGTTCCGTGTTTTTTTCCATTCGGCAAACGCAGCAGTTCCCAGTGCCAAACATGAATCTTCGGTGCAGGATGGAATAAACACTTCCCTAAAAATCCCGCTCTCTATAGTTCGGGTGTTTGCGACAATATTCAGCGCTGATCCTCCGGTATAATAAAGTGTTTCAGCGCCTGAAGAACTTATGCCAAAACCTGAAGGGTAATTACAATTATCAGCAAAAGTGAAAAGAGCAATTCGCCCCAAAACCTGCTTTTCAGAAAAACAAAAAAATTGGACACCAAAAATGTAACAGGAATGGCGGTAATAACAAGCATTTCCTGAGAGGTGGCCGGCACAAATGTAAAACCGGCCAGCGAAGTAATAAAAAGCAGAAAAAAAACAGTGAAAAATTTACGGGTACTCACTTTTTTAGAATCGTACTGCTGAATGATTTTTATACTTCCCAGCAGCGTGATTA
>JBMCIT010000204.1:0-3435 GCA_048616715.1 Tangfeifania sp.
TTCCCGGTGAAAACATACGAACCATCGCCGCAGGCCGACTGGGGAAAAGCCTATTCAAAATTTGAACAACTACACTGATTGAATTTACCAATCCCGGTTTATGGGGCCGCATTAAACATGATCACGCGGAATGGCTTCGTTCCAGATTTTTGAAAAAATCCGCGATTCGCCTTCGTAAGCATCCAGTGTGGCATGGATGTAAAAATTTTCTTTGTCGGAAGTGAGACGGGTATTGGCGTAGGTTTTTACCTTCCAGTCGTCCCGTTCCAGCGCTTTTTCCCAGATAACTTCTCCTTTAACCGTTTCCAGTGAATCGTCGCGCACTGAATATTTTTCAATGTTGAAATCCCTGATTTTTAAATCGATTTCATTTAAATGAAAAATGTCTTCTTCTTTGATAATTTCCATGGTCGATTCATTGGTTATCAAATCACGGTTGACATTCCATTTGTAGTCGGGTGCTTTTATCGTCTTTTTTACTGAATGGGGCTTTACTCCGAGCGGTTCTTCAAACGATACTTTCTGGTCGCTTTCTCCATTCAGAACAGGAAGGGAAATCCGGCTCTCTTCGGTATGAACCAGTACTGTTGCCATTTCGGGCGGTGTCCATGCCAGCGGAAAATAGGAAGAAGAAACCGAAACCCTGAACCGGTGACCTTCCGGGAAAATATGCCCGATTTCATTCAACTGAATTCTTACTTTATATTTTTTCCCGGGGACAAGTTTTTCCGGAAATTCATGGTCTTTGTAGTGTGTGAGGTTTAAAACCCCGTAGGTAACCCGTGTGGCTTTTCCGTCGGGATGAATGTCGGAAAGGCGGACAGCAATTTGCGCCACCGGCTTGTCAACTGAGATTGTAAATTCGGCAAGCGGTGCACCTGTTATTTCGAGGTTTTCTTCAAGAATTCCGCTGTTAAAAATCAAGGCTCCGCCGTCTTCGTCGCGCTGGTCGCCCGGTAAATCAGGTGGTGCGCTGTAAGAGCACCATTTCCCGGCAAACATCCCCAGGCTCAGTGGCGATTTCACCCACATGGCTTCGGGTTTGCGCGTGTTTTCTCCCATACTCAGGGTGTTATCGCTGTGCAGGTACCAGTGTTCTTCTTTCACTTTTTCCGAAGGCCATTCATTCAATCCCAGCCAATAGCCGGGGCGTTCTTCGTAGCTGGTAAAGGGCAGCACACTGTCCTGTACCCAGGCTTTCACCATTGGTTCTTTATCTATTCCGGTTTCTTTTCCTTTCAACCAGCGATCCCACCACCGAAGGCTTTCCTGCAAAAAACCTATAGCCGGCCCTGGTTCTCCGTCGTGTGGGTAGCGGTGGCTCCACGGGCCAACCAATCCCATCCGGGGAACTTTCAGGTTTTTCAGCATCCTGAAAACTGCGTTGGAATATCCATCTGCCCAGCCACTCACTGCCATAACCGCACACTGAATATCGTCGTAATTTTCATTTACCGAACCATGTTTCCAGTACTCATCCCTGGTTTGGTGCTCGAGCCATTTTTGCAACCAAAGGTCGCTGTGCTCCAACCGATCGAGCCACATTTTTTTCCATTTGTCGCCCACAATTTCCGGATCGGGGGGCAGGCTGTTTTTGCTGAACATTACCGAAGCCCACGAAAGATTATCGCCCAGCAGGCAGCCTCCCATGTAATGTACATCGTCGGCATACCGGTCGTCGGTTGAGCAAACGGTAATAATCGCTTTTAATGCCCCGGGACGGCGTGCAGCAATTTGCAGTCCGTTAAAACCACCCCACGAAATTCCTATCATGCCCACATTTCCGTCGCACCAGGGTTGAGCGGCCAGCCATTTAATAATTTCTTCGCCGTCGCTCAGTTCCTGTTCAAGGTATTCATCGGTTAAAATTCCTTCTGAATCACCGCTTCCGCGAATATCTACCCGCACTCCTGCATAGCCGTGGCCTGCAAAATATCCGTGGTTCATCTCGTCGCGGATTCTTTTGTAATCCCTTTTCCGGTAAGGAATATACTCCAGGATAGCCGGAACAGGATCTGTTTCAGCATCTTCCGGCATCCAGATGCGTGCTGCCAGTTTTGTGCCATCCGGCATCGGAATCCAGGTATTTTCAATCTCTTTTATTTTGCGCGGTAAATTATCAGTGTATTTCATGGTTGTTTACCTTTTCAATTTGTATATCCATTTTATCCAAAATATCCTGGTACTTGTTCATCAGTTCCTTTTTGCTGTTGGCGCCGGTATAAATAATCACATCGCGGAAACTGTAACTGTCCTGCCCGGGAATGTCAGACAGCCGGTCGCCCGTTTTTACCTGTGGAATGAGGTGTGTGTGCGGATATTCCTTTTTGATTTTTTCAAGCTCTTTTTCATCCGGAAAATGTTTAACAATTCCGTCATGGAAAACCCGGTGGTGAATTTTTGCTCCATACTTAAACGGTCCATTTTCATATTTAAAATCCGGATTTTTCCCCTGTGCCAGATTCACCAGTACCTGGTGATTTGAATGACCGGTTACTTTGGCATACAAGTCGCTGTGAGATTGGGACATTCGTGGATTTATTTCCAACAGCTTAATCTCATCTTTTTCCTCATTGTAATAAAATTCAATGTTGAAAGTGGAATTGTTAAAACCGATGTATTCCATTACTTTTTTTCCAATTTCGGCCATTCGTTTTTGTATATCTTCAGGCAGTTCACTGGGAAGCAGGTAATAAAAAAATGAATGGGTGCCCGGGTAATTCACTGAATCCACAACACCGTAAGTGTGCGCTTCATGGTTGTAAACATACCCGGAAAGGGTGCACTGGTGGCCTCCTATAAGCTCTTCGGCAATGCAGTAATTGCCGTCGATGTGATTTATTTCTTCAGGCAAATCAATAAACGACAGGATGTAATTAAACGGATCGGCAAAATAGTTTATGTTTTGACGCAGTTTGTTTAAAGCTGCATCCAAATCTTTTTGTTCATTTATTTTGAAACCCAGTTGGGCGCCGTATGATTTTACAGGTTTTAACCAGAAGGGCGGGGAAAGTTTAATGCTTTCCAAATCATTTTGCTTAAATGGATCAACGGCTTCAAAACCGGGTATATTTTCAGGAATAATTTTCTGCTGAAGCAGGCGGCTCCAGTATTTGTGTTCGCACTTTATTCCACTCTTCAGCGAAGGGCCATTCAGGTCATATTCTTCAATAAGCTTGAAAGTAATCAGGGTAAATGGGAAATCGAAAAAAGTAATTAACCCGTCAATCGGGCTCTTAAAATTATTCAGAATGGTGCGCGCTTTATTTAATGAATTCTGCAGATTGGGTTTTTCTTCCGATTTGATCTGTTCTTCAGTAAGAAGGGGGATGAAATTGTAATTTTCGGCCCCTTTTATTGTATTTAGTTCAATCTTGTTGAATTCATTGAATCCGATAACGAAAATATTTTTTTTACTCATTTTTTACTTTTTTT
>JBMCIT010000205.1:0-3425 GCA_048616715.1 Tangfeifania sp.
TCTTCCACAATCAAATCGGCCTGGCTTTGATCCTGCAGTTCGGATCCCGGCCCGGCAAAAGCCACACAGAACATTCCGGCTGCTTTGGCTGCTGCAATGCCGTTTTTGGAATCTTCGATTACAAGGCAGTTTTCAGGTTCGGCTTTCAGTTTTTTGGCAGCCAGCAAAAAAATATCCGGTTCGGGTTTGCTGGCGCCGGTCATTTGGCTGCTAACCACCACATCGAAATATTTTTTCAGTCCGGTTTTCTGTAAAATAATTTCAATCACATCAGCATAAGACGAAGATGCCAGGGCAAGCGGAATTTTCTTTTCCTTTAGTTTTTCGATGAGATTTTTAACTCCAGGCATTGGGTTCATGCTTTCCAGCGAACTGAAATAGGGTGTTACCAGATTGTTAGTCATTTCCACCAATTTATTCACCGGATGTTCAATACCGTGCCGCTCCTTAATTAATTGCCACATCCGGTCGGTGGCCGTTCCCTGGTAGGTTTGGTGCTCTTCTTCGGAAATCGTAAGTCCGAGCTGCCGGAAATTGGTTTGTTCCACTTCCACATAAAAAGGTTCGGAGTTTACCAGCACGCCGTCCATATCGAAAATTACCGCATCGAAAGGTGGCATTTTTTTATATTGATTTTGGTTGCTGTTCATTTTTAACAGGTTCTGCTTTTGGCAGTTCGGTATTTCCGAACTGCGTAACACCTCCGGAAACAATGAATTTCATAACTTCTGCCGGCGGTAAATTCACACGCTCAATTCGCTCACGGGGAACAAGGTACAGTTCACCTGAAAAGTTGTAGGAATGCGGAAAATAAACGGCGGCCAGTTCCTCATTTTCAATTTCGGCAAGTGTGTTTTTCGTAACGAATCCTAACTTCCACAGGCTGTTTTCTTTGTTGAAAAGTACTTTTACCGGCACGTTAAACTTTTTTTCTTTTCCCATAAAAGCAGAAAAGAGATCGTTGAGTGATGAAAAAAGTAAATTCAGGATAGGAATCCTGCGAATCAGTTTCCCGGAAAATTTTTTGAACGGGCGTATAATGGCTGTTTGCCCGATAAAGCCAAGAAGCGTCAATGCAACAAACAGCCCTGCAATTCCCAGTCCTGGCACCGAGAATCCAATCCATTCTTCAATATTATCGGTAAGCCATCCATCTACTGTAACAAAAAGCGAGTAGAGGATATACACGATAATTGCAATTGGGGCAACCAGCAATACGCCCTGCAGAAAATATCCTCCTATTTTTTTCATTTCAGATGTTTTTTACTGAAGCTGATCTTTTAAAAAGTTGGTCATTTTGGTATAGAGGTGCATGGTTGTGTTTCCGCCGCTAATACCGTGCGCCCGGTTGGTATAAATGGCCATATCGAACTGAACGCCCGCCTGCACCAGTTTCTCGGTAAATTCATAAGTGTTTTGTGCATGCACATTGTCGTCGGCCGAGCCATGAACAATAAGCAGCCTGCCTTCAATATCCCCGGCAAAAAACAATGGCGAATTTTGGTCGTAACCCTCCGGATTTTCCTGTGGTGTGCGCATGTAACGTTCGGTATAAATGGTGTCGTAAAACCGCCAGTTGGTAACCGGGGCCACTGCAATTCCGGCTTTAAACAGGCTGCCGCCTTTTTCCATGCTGAGGCAGGTCATAAAACCGCCGTAGCTCCAGCCAAAAATAGCGATGTTGCTGTCGTCGACGTATGGCAGTTTCCCAAGGTATCTTGCTGTTTCCACCATGTCGTCCGATTCGTATTTGCCCAGTTGCAGGTATGTTGCCTTCCGGAAAGCCTCGCCCCGGGCTGCCGTTCCCCGCGGATCGACTGAAACAATCAAAAATCCTTCCTGTGCCAGGTAGTGGTTCCAGCCCACTCCGCCCCATGAATCGCGCACACTTTGCGAATTCGGACCGCTGTATTGAGTAATCAGCACCGGGTATTCTTTTGTTTCATCAAAGCCTTCAGGTTTAATCATGTATCCGTTCAGTTCAATTCCTTCGGAAGTAGTAAAACTGAAAAATTCTTTTTGCGGAATAGCATAATTTTCCAGCTTGTTTTTCAGAACGGTATTGTCCTGCAGAATCCGCACCAACTCTTGATTCCTGCGGCGTTTTCCGTTTTCGTACAACGAAATCAATGTGGGCGTTTCATTGCTGCTGTAATACATCACGTAATACTGGAAGTTTTCGCTGAAATCGGCATTGTTGGTTCCGGCAAGTTTCGAAAGTTTTCCTCTTTCGTCGCCATCTTCGCTGGTGAAATACACCTCCCGCTGCAACGGCGATTCGGCTGCTGCCTGGTAGTAAAAAAGTTTTCTGTCCTTATCGTAACCATAAAAATCGGTCACGTCAAATTCCCCTTTTGTCAGTTGGGTCTGCAAAAATCCAAGCCGGTCATACAAATAAAGGTGCGACCAGCCGTCGCGCTCGCTTTGAATAATAAACCGACCATCGTCGAGGTAGGTGTAAGCATCATAAAACTCTTCCGAAATGTATTTGTCATTTTTTTCGGTGAGAATCGGACGCGAATCGCCGGTGTACGGATTGGCGTAAAGCACATCCACCTGGTTTTGGTGGCGGTTCACACGCATAATAACCAAATCTTCTGAATCGGGCGTCCATTTCAGGCGGGGCACATAAAAATCGTTCACATCGCCCAAATCCACATCCAGGGTTACCCGTGAGTAAAGTTCGTAAGTATGAACCGTAACGTCCGAATTTTTCTCACCGGCTTTGGGGTATTTAAATGTTTCCAGCGACGGGTAAATACGGTTGCTGTCGATTTGCGGATTTTCGCCGGCGTACATGGTCATGCTGAATTCCGGCACTTCGGTTTCGTCAAAACGAATGAAGGCCAGAAATTTACTGTCGGGCGACCACCAGAAAGCCTTGTTGAATCCGAATTCCTCTTCGTAAACCCAGTCGGGCGCGCCGTTGATGATTTTATTTTTTTCACCGTCGTGAGTAATCTGGGTTTCGTTGCCAAACTTCAGGTTTTTGATGAAAAGGTTGTTTTCGCGCACAAAAGCCACACGCTCGCCGTCGGGAGAAAAGGTAGCCAGTTGCTGCGGACCGTTTTCCGAAAGCGGGTAAAAATCTTCGGTCACCGAGTTCCACACATAATATTGAGCTGTGAATGAATGCCGGTAAATCCGGTCGATATCGGTAGTCAGCAATATTTTGGTTTCGTCTTCGCTGAATTCATAGTTGGAGAACGACGAAATCGGGGCATCTTCAATTTTGGTGATGTCGAAAATTGTTTCTACTGCCTCGCCGGTTTCGTAACTGTTTTTTACAACGCGGGTGCTGTTTTCAAGTGTGGTGTAATGCCCGCCGTCTTTCATCGAGCGCAGGCCCCTCACCGATTCGGCCCTGAAAGTTCCTTGTTGAAAAATATCTTCAAGGGTTATTTTTTCTCCGGTTTGGGCGGTTA
>JBMCIT010000206.1:0-3397 GCA_048616715.1 Tangfeifania sp.
AAAAGATAGGGTAAAAACCCCCTTACATGTCTTTTTTCCATAGATTTTAAGTTTTGTAATTGATAAAATATTAGATAAAATAAAATGACAGTGAATTTTGAAGTCTTGAAAGGAGTTTCATTTCATAGGCAGTTTTAGTTTTTAGTTAGTAAGTTCATCAATAAAGTCAGTTTTTAAATCATAGTCATGCCAAATTTAAAATAAAATTTTATGAATAAAAAAATATTAAAGTTAAAGAATTGAACAATCAGGCTTTATTTCTATAATTCGCCTTACATTATTTTAATTTAAAAAACTGAAATACAATAAAATATGAAAAAAAATATAAACTATTATAATTTTTGTATTTCTTACAAGAAGTTTTAAAAAAATACTGATCGCATTTTCATAAAATCTGTTTGACCAGACAATAATATCCATATTAATGGGTATTTTGAGCTCAATCAGGAGATGTGCAAAATACCTTTATAAAATGAGTTAATCAATTATCAGATATAAGAACTTCCCGCATAAAAAGCAATTAAAACATATCATCTCTTACATATAAAATTTATATTTTAGACGTAAAAATTAAGATGGACACAAAAATCACGTTGCATTTCATTAAGGATATCATTCAAAAAGCAAAATAACTATAACTTATGCCTATCGTAAATAACCCGCAGTTGCAGCTTGCACGCGACTTTTTAAGCTACACCGGCGATAATATTTTTCTGACCGGAAAAGCCGGGACAGGTAAAACCACGTTTCTGAAAACACTAAAAAAGAGTTCGCCCAAACGGATGGTGGTGGTTGCGCCAACCGGAGTTGCCGCCATCAATGCCGGTGGCGTAACAATTCATTCATTTTTCCAGTTGCCTTTTTCGCCCCATGTTCCGGGTGCCCCCATGCAAGGCGAAGGAATACGAAGGTTCAGCAAAAATAAAATCAATATTATCCGCAGCCTCGATTTGCTGGTCATCGATGAAATCAGCATGGTCCGTGCCGACATGCTCGATGCCATCGACGAAGTGCTGCGCCGTTTTAAAAACCGCAGCAAACCATTTGGCGGTGTGCAGTTGCTTATGATTGGCGATTTACAACAACTGGCACCGGTTGTAAAAGATGACGACTGGAACATTCTGAAAAATTACTACGAAACGGCCTTCTTTTTCAGCAGCCGGGCACTTAAAAATGCCAGTTTTACCGGCATCGGGCTGAAACACATTTACCGGCAAAGCGACCAGGATTTCATCGATTTGCTGAACAAAGTCCGCGACAACGATATGGACGAAAACGACATCAGAATGCTGAACCGCAGGTATATTTCCAACTTTAATCCGCCTGAAGAAGAAGGTTACATTACACTCACCACACACAACTACCAGGCAAGCCGTATTAACGCAAACCGGTTGAATAAACTAACAAATAAAAAACACACATTTGAATGTTCGGTGGAAGGTGATTTCCCTGAATCCTCCTACCCTGCCGATGCTGTGCTGGAAATTAAAACCGGGGCCCAGGTAATGTTCCTGAAAAATGATCCCTCGGTTGAAAAAAGATACTACAACGGAAAAATCGGAAAAGTAAAAGACATTGATGAGGATCAAATCGAGGTACTTTGTCCCGGCGAAACAGAACCGATTATTGTGGAACGCACGGTTTGGGAAAATACCAAATACAACCTGAATGAACGAACTACTGAAATTGAGGAAGATGTGGTTGGAAAATTTGTGCAGTTTCCGCTGAAACTGGCATGGGCCATCACTATCCACAAAAGCCAGGGCCTGACATTTGAAAAAGCAATCATTGATGCAAAGCAGTCGTTTGCACACGGGCAGGTTTATGTGGCGCTCAGTCGCTGCAAAAACCTCGAAGGGCTGGTTTTGAGCACTCCGCTCGATTCAGCGAGTGTAATTAACGACGAAACTGTGATTGGTTTTACCGAGGATGTGGAACAAAACCAACCGGATGAAAATGACCTTGAATCTTCCCGAAAAAACTATGAACTGGAACTGATAAAAGAGCTGTACGACTTCAGCTTTGTTATTCGCTCTGCCCACTACATTTTAAAAGTTTGGGAAGATAATGCCGGATTTTTAATGGGCAACCTAAATGAAACCCTGCGTAAAATGCTGGTTCGGGTAAAAGAAGAAATGGCCGATGTGGCTGAGCGCTTTTATGTTCAGGTTGAAAACCTGCTAAAAGACGCTGTACCGGCAGAAAAAAATACTGCACTGCAGGAACGGATTCAAAAAGCCACTGGTTATTTTTCAGCTAAAATGCAGGAAATAATTCTGCAGCCTTTAGATGACGCCGGGTTTCAAACCGATAACCAGGCTTTGCGCAAACGAATTACCGATGCGATTGGCCGTCTCGAAATGGATTTGAATGTGAAAAAAGCTTGCCTCGAAGCTTCGGCAAAACAATTCTCCGTGCCCTCGTACCTCGAAGCAAGAGCAGTCGCAGCCATTGAAAAACCCACTTCGAAAACCCGCAGCAAAGTAGCGGCAGTAAATGTCAAGAATCCCGATTTCTACAAAAAACTGGTGGAGTGGCGCGATTTCAAAGCCGAAGAAACCGGTCTGGCCATATCGCGGGTACTGCGCCAAAAAGTGATGGCTGCTGTTGCAAATGAATTACCTGCAACTTCGATGAAGCTGCAGGCGGTAAAAGGAATGGGCGGCAAAAAAATGGAACAGTTCGGGCAGGAAATCCTGGCGCTCATCCTGGAATACCGCAGCAAAAAAGGAATGGACATTCCGTTGAATGCCAACGAAGAGGTGGCGCTGGCAGGGCTTAGCACCAAAGAACAAAGCCTGAAACTATTTCAGAACGGACTTTCGGTTGTTGAAGTGGCAAAAAAACGGAACCTCGCCCCCTCGACCATCGAAGGGCACCTGGCCCATTTTGTGCAAAAAGGCGAACTGGATATTTTCCGGGTTGTACCGCACGAAAAATATGAAATCATAAAAACCGAACTCGGACAAAACCCCGGCGAGGTAACAACTTCAGATATAAAAAACAAACTGGGTGATGATTTTTCGTATGGGGAAATCAGGATGGTGATGGCAGATTTGCAAAAATAAATCCGATAATTTATATGGTGGACTACATAAATTATCGGATATTTTTGGCAATGGTGCTTTTTGAGGGCTATTCAATTCCTCAAACTCAAAAACCCTTTTTGTGAATTTTCATTCATCAAATTGGTAATCAATTCAGGTTTCAACCGGCCTTTAAGATAGATAATGGCATTATCATTTCCGCCGACCAGAATGAGCATCTCTTCAATGGATTCTTCATCGGCTTTCCCGAAGATGGTCACCTGTTCGTTGCCATCGCGCACAACCAGTAATTCTTCCAAATCTCCGCGTTTCCGGACTGTTTCATAGAATTCTTCATGCAGGTTGCTGCG